>CAZWNX010000012.1:0-20717 GCA_964635395.1 uncultured Lachnospiraceae bacterium | reverse complement strand
TTTTTGGTAACTCAATTTATTCATAATACAACGGCACTTAGTATGGTTGCCAATGTAGTTGGACTCGGATTTTCTTTTTTGGGAGGCGTGTTTGTGCCAATCGATTTAATGGGAGACGGAATATTACGCATTTCAAAAATGATGCCAACGTATTGGTATGTACTTGGTGGAAGAATGATTGATCATCTAAGCGTTGAAACGGATATGGTACAAATTTATCAATATATTGGAGTTCAGCTAGCTTATGCAGTTGCAATACTTGCAATTGGATTTGTAGCAACAAGATACCGTAAAAACTATACTTAATCAAAATTATAAGTAATCTAAAATGGGCTTTCGCTATTGCGAAGGCCCATTTTCATAAAGTGTATTAAGTTTAAGCGTTTTTGTTTGCAATGGCTGCTTCAACAAATCCCTTAAATAAAGGATGCGGTCTGTTTGGACGACTCTTTAACTCAGGATGTGCTTGAGTAGCAATAAAGAAAGGATGACTTGGTAGTTCACACATCTCGACGATTCGCAAATCTGGAGAATATCCAGATAGTTTCATTCCCTTTTCGGTAAGCGGGGTGCGATAATCGTTATTTACTTCGTAACGATGTCTATGACGTTCGTGAATTGTATCGCTTTGATATAATCTATACGCAAGGGAGTCTTTTTGAAGAACGCATGGATAAGAACCTAGTCTTAATGTTCCGCCGATATCTTCTACTCCATTTTGATCAGGCATAAGTGCAATAACTGGATGTGTTGTTGATGGATTTAATTCGATACTGTGCGCATCGTGAAAACCAACAACATTTCGAGCAAACTCCACAATTGCTAATTGCATTCCAAGACAGAGTCCTAAGAATGGAATTTGTTTTTTTCTAGCATATTCAATAGCTGCAATTTTACCGTCGATGCCTCGATCTCCAAATCCACCAGGAACTAGAATTCCATTGCAGTCACCAAGAATTTCATCAACATTCGAGTTTGAAACCGTTTCGGAATCAACCCACTTGATATTGACGGTGGTGTTATTGAAAATTCCTCCGTGTTTTAGTGCTTCAACAACGCTGATGTAAGCATCATGGAGCTGGATATATTTACCAACTAAAGCAATCGTAACTTCGTGTTTTTGAGTATGTAGTTCTTTAACCATGTTTTCCCAGTCAGCCAAATCAGGTTCTGGACAATCAAGCTTTAAGCAATTTAGTACTACACCGGCAAGATTTTCTTTTTCCATTGCAAGTGGAGCTTCATACAGATATTCAACATCAAGATTTTGAAGCACACAGTTATTTGGTACATTACAAAAAAGAGCAATTTTGTCACGAAGGGATTGTTCGAGTGCATACTCACTACGGCATACAATAACATCTGGTTGAATTCCCATTCCTTGCAGTTCTTTAACAGAAGCTTGGGTTGGTTTCGTTTTCATTTCCTGAGATGCTCTTAAATAAGGGATTAAAGTTACATGAATCAAAACAGCGTTCTCACGACCTATTTCATGCTGAAATTGACGAATGGATTCAAGGAAAGGCTGACTTTCAATATCACCAACGGTTCCCCCAACTTCAATAATTGCAATTCGGGTATCTTGATCTGTATAATTTCTATAAAAACGACTCTTAATTTCATTTGTAATATGAGGAATAACCTGTACTGTTCCGCCACCATAATCACCACGACGTTCTTTTTGTAAGACAGACCAATAAACTTTACCAGTTGTGACATTTGAATTCTTGTCTAAACTTTCATCAATAAAACGCTCGTAATGACCTAAATCCAGATCGGTTTCAGCGCCATCATCCGTTACAAATACCTCGCCATGTTGAATTGGATTCATTGTTCCGGGGTCAATATTAATATAAGGGTCAAATTTTTGCATGGTTACTTTATAACCACGTGCTTTTAATAATCGACCTAATGATGCTGCAGTAATCCCTTTTCCAAGACCAGATACAACTCCACCAGTGACAAATACATATTTAACCATAAATTTTCTCCAATCCGCTATTCTAGCATAAAAAACAAATAGGGATAAAAACAAGTCTGTTTCTATCCGTCATTTTTAATTTTAGTATAATACTCTCTTAACCAATGTATTATACGACGAAGTCATAACAAAATCTAGTAAAATCTTCAAAAATACTACGATTTTTAGAAATCTTTCATAGAATCAATCTTTTTTTCATAATAAATGAGTTGCTTTATAATTTTAGTATCTCTATAATGAAGTAGGTAATCATAAAAATATCAAGAAAGTATGGTTGAATATATGGATAGTAATAAATTTCAATTGCCGAAAGATCAAGGTGATAATTCTGATAAAGATAAGCAAACGCCACCAGGAAACGGGAATAATACTGGCAATGGCTCGCCACAAAAAAGACAGAATTTAATTATAATGGCAGTATCAACAATCATAATGGTAGCGATTATGTCATGGGCTGTAAAGGCAATGACAAATCAAACGAGTGAACAGATTTCATACAATAAGTTTTTGAGTTTAGTAGAAGAAGGACAGGTTGAGAAAGTAATCATTCAACCAGATCGGATTGTGATTACTCCTGTATCAAAAGATGAAAAAGGCGAGGAAGAAGAATCTGATAATGCAGGGGAGTGGCCATTTTTTGGTGACAATTTTGAAAATGGTGCAGTGACGAAGACACCAAAAGTGACATACTATACAGGTGTTGTTGATGATGAAAGGTTACCACAAATTTTAGATGATCATGGTGTAGATTATGAAAAACAGATCCCTGATAATTCGGGATTGATAATATCAATATTGTTAACTTATGTATTTCCAATATTGTTGATCTGGTTTCTTGTAAGTTTCTTTATGAAAAAAATTGCCAAGGGTGGCGGACTTCCAAGTGTTGGGAAAAGCAATGCAAAGATGTATGTGGACAAAGGTGATCGAGTAACGTTTAAAGATGTCGCGGGTCAGGATGAGGCGAAAGAATCTTTACAAGAAGTGGTTGATTTTCTTCATAATCCTGGAAAATATGTAAAAATTGGTGCAAAATTACCAAAGGGAGCGTTACTTGTTGGACCTCCAGGAACTGGAAAAACATTGCTTGCAAGAGCGGTAGCTGGAGAGGCGAATGTACCCTTTTTCTCATTGACGGGATCTGATTTTGTGGAAATGTATGTGGGTGTAGGAGCTTCAAGGGTGAGAGATTTATTTAAGGAGGCTCAAAAGAATTCACCTTGTATCATATTTATAGATGAGATTGATGCAATTGGTAGAAGCCGTGATTCTAAATATGGTGGTGGAAATGATGAGAAAGAACAAACGTTAAATCAGTTGTTATCAGAAATGGATGGATTTGATGCATCGAAAGGAATCTTGATTCTTGCAGCAACAAATCGTCCTGAGATATTAGACAAAGCATTGCTAAGACCGGGCCGATTTGACCGAAGGGTTATTGTAGACAAGCCGGACTTAAAGGGGCGAACTGATGTTTTGAAGGTTCACGCAAAAGATGTTTTAATGGATGACAGTGTAGATCTTGAAGCAATTGCACTAGCGACGTCAGGAGCGGTTGGTTCGGATCTTGCCAATATGATTAATGAAGCTGCAATCAATGCAGTCAAAGAAGGAAGAAATTCCGTTACACAAAAAGACCTCTTTGATTCTGTAGAAGTGGTTTTGGTTGGAAAAGAGAAAAAAGATCGCATCATGAGTAAGGAAGAGCGAAGAATTGTTTCCTATCATGAAGTTGGACATGCACTTGTTAGTGCATTACAAAAGAACTCAGAACCTGTACAAAAAATTACGATTGTTCCAAGGACAATGGGTGCTTTGGGATATGTGATGCATGTTCCGGAAGAGGAAAAGTATCTCAATACGGAAGAAGAATTGATTAATATGATCACAGGATATTTGGGTGGACGAGCCGCAGAAGAACTTATCTTTTCATCTGTTTCGACGGGAGCCTCAAATGACATTGAACGAGCAACAGCGCTTGCTAAATCAATGGTAACACAATATGGTATGAGTAAACGCTTTGGCTTGATTGGACTTGTCACGGTGGAAAGCAAGTACTTAGAAGGACGTTTGTCAATGAACTGTAGCGATGTTACTGCGGCTGAAGTTGATAAAGAGGTTATGGCAATATTGCGTGAGGCATATGAAAATGCAAAGAAAATGCTGAATGAAAATCGTGATGTGCTTGACAAAATAGCTGACTACTTGATCGAGAAAGAAACAATTACAGGAAAAGAATTCATGAAGATATTTAGAGAAATCAAGGGAATTCCAGAGCCTATTGAAATTGTGCAAGACGAAACAATGGATGAAAAGCAAGAGGAAGTTCTTCAGAAAATAAGAGACGGAATCTAAGACGGAATCTGTGGGCTTGAATCTATGGCTTTGGAAGAATCTAAAAAGGAAGTGGAATACCCACTTCCTTTTTAGTATAATGAAAAAGATGGATATATTTGAATGATAAAAGTACAAGATAGAAAGAAGTGATACAGTGTTTTCAATTGATGAAGAATTAAAGAAACTTCCCAAAGAACCGGGAATATATATTATGAGAGACAAAGAAGATCTTATTTTATATGTGGGAAAAGCAATTAATCTAAAGAATAGAGTAAGGTCTTATTTTAGGGAAAGTACTGTAAAAACCCCTAAAATAAAAAAGATGGTATCGTTGGTTGATCACTTTGAATATATGGTAACAGACTCGGAATTAGAAGCATTGGTGTTAGAAAATAATCTAATTAAAGAGCACAAACCAAAATATAACACTCTATTAAAAGATGACAAAACCTATCCGTTTATAAAAGTAACGGTTCAGGAAGAATATCCAAGAATACTTTTTTCAAGGATAATGAAAAAAGATAGGGCAAAGTATTTTGGTCCTTTTGCAGGTGCAAAAGGAGTGAAAGAGACGATTGAACTAATTAGTAAGCTCTATCAGATTCGTACATGTAATAAACAAATTACACAAGAGGATTGTTCTTCACAAAGAGCTTGCTTAAACTATCATATGAAACAATGCCTAGGGCCCTGTATTGGGAGTGTGAGTAAAGAAGAATATCAAAAAAGAGTGGATCAGGCGCTATTGTTTTTGTCTGGAAACCATTCAAAAGTCATTGCGGATTTAACGAATAAAATGAATCACGCATCGGATAACATGGAGTTTGAAACAGCGATCTATTATCGTGATTTAATTGAGAATATCAATAGTCTTGACCAAAGTCAGAAAATCACAACAAAAGATATGGAGGACAAGGATATTATTGCGATGGCTCAGGAGGGTGACGCAGCTGTTGTTCAAGTGTTTTTTGTTCGAAGTGGAAAATTGATTGGAAGAGAACATTTTCACATGACAAATATTCAAGAAGAAGCCACAGCGGATATTCTGAGGAATTTTATCATACAGTTTTATGCTGGAACCCCCTTTTTACCAAAACAAATCCTTGTGCAAGTGCCACCAACAGAAATGGAATTAATTGAAGATTGGCTGAAAGAAAAGAGGGGTAGTAAAGTGAAAATTATTACGCCTAAAATTGGGGATAAGGAAAAGCTTGTTGAATTAGCGCTTAAGAATGCGGCTATGGTTCTAAAACAGGATCGGGAGCGAATAGAACGAGAAGAAACAAAGACAATGAAGGCAGTCAATGAACTAGTGGAGTTACTGCAATTACAGGGTGCAAATCGGATAGAGGCATATGATATTTCCAATATAAGCGGATTTGAAAATGTAGGTTCAATGGTTGTGTTTGAAAAAGGTAAGACACATCGTAGTGATTACCGTAAGTTTAAGATTAAAACGGTGAGTGGACCGGACGATTATGCCTGTATGCGAGAAGTGTTGTCAAGACGATTCAGACATGGAATTCGAGAGAAAGAACAACAAATGGAGGGGTTGTTAGCAACTAGTTTCACAAAATTCCCTGACTTGATTTTGATGGATGGTGGAAAAGGTCAGGTCAACATTGCGAAAGCAGTATTAGAGGAGCTTGGAATGAATATACCTGTATGTGGTATGGTGAAAGATGATCATCATAATACACGAGGTTTATATTATGAGAATGAAGAAATAGAAATTTCTAAAAGCCAGGAAGCATTTAAATTAGTCACAAGAATACAAGATGAAGCACACCGATTCGCAATTGAATATCATCGATTGCTTAGAAGAAAAAACAATGTTAAGTCTGTATTAGAAGAAATACCGGGGATTGGACTTGTAAGAAGAAAAGCGCTTATGAGAGAGTTTGATACAATAGACCATCTTAGGGCGGCAACAATTGAGCGGTTGTGTGAAATTCCAGAAATGAATCAAAGATCAGCACGTTCAGTATTAGAATTTTTTAAAGAAAGTACGGAACCAAGCGAACCACTATAAAGAGCCGCTACAATAAATCATAAAGGAAGAAAATATGGAACTATCAAAAGAGAGTCGAATTGTAAGTCTTGATATTATTAGGGGTGTTTCAATTGTATATGTTGTGATTTATCACTTGCTATATGATTTAGATGCAATATTTGGCACATCCGTGCCATTTCTATATTCTTCGTGGATGCAGTGGCTTCATTATATGTGCCTATTTTCACTCATAGTAGTATCTGGAATATGTACGGGATTTAGCAAAAATATTTTTCAAAGAGGAAGTCTATATTTTATCTTAGGTTTCTTATTTACAGTGTTTACTGGAATTATTATGCCTGATGAAGTGGTCGTATTTGGAGTGCTAAGTTTTTTTGGAAGTTCCATGATTGTATACGGCTTAATAGCACCACTTGTGGATAAGATTCCATGGATTCTCAGAGTACTGGGGTATGGACTACTTTATGTATCTTCTATTCAGTTTGCTGCCACACGAGGATTTAGCTTATTTGATTTCAAAGTAAGAATACCAGATTATTTATATCAAATGGACTATTTATATCCAATCGGAATTTGCAGTTCTAGCTTCCAGTCATCCGATTACTTTCCGATGATACCGTGGTTTTTTTTGTTTCTAATTGGTACGGCTTTGTCAAAACCTGTTATTCAGAAAAAATTGCCATCAGGATTTTATAAATGGAGAAATCCGATTTTAGCATGGTTGGGAAAAAAATCGCTCTGGATTTATCTATTTCATCAACCCATTATCTATATTGTATTAAAAATTATATTTTCTTTATGAAAAATTGTGAAAAAAGTGTGTATAAACAAGAGACCTCTTTTATTGCCCAAGTACTAAATATGTGCTACAATAAAGCGGATTGTATGGGATTTATGGTAGCATTCAATAAAATATGAGAAAACAAGGAGAAATATTATGGCGACGGTTAGTTTAACAAAGATTATTGATAACTTTAAATTGCAAAATCTTACGCCCGAAATTGATATCACAAGTGTGAAAATCGCACAACCAGACATCAATCGACCAGCACTTCAATTGGCAGGATATTTTGAACATTTTGAGGCTTCTAGACTACAAATTATAGGATTTGTAGAATATACGTACATGCAAAGCTTAAATGAAAAGCAAAAAGAAGATGTGTTTACAAAATTATTATCCTATCCAATTCCTTGTATCGTTTTTTGTAGAGAATTGCAACCAGATCCTATTTTTCTAGAAATAGCATCCAAAAATGGAATTCCAATTGTACTTACAAAGAAAGCAACGTCTGCATTTACAGCAGAGATAATTCGTTGGTTAAATGTTAAGTTAGCACCTTGTATTTCCGTTCATGGAGTTTTGGTGGATGTTTATGGTGAAGGTTTGTTAATCGTTGGAGAAAGTGGTATTGGAAAATCAGAAGCCGCCCTCGAGTTAATTAAAAGAGGACATCGTTTGGTAACGGATGATGTCGTTGAAATACGAAAAGTAAGTGATGAAACAATCATTGGTTCAGCGCCAGATATTACAAAGCATTTCATTGAACTTCGTGGAATTGGGATTGTAGATGTGAAGACCCTATTTGGTGTTTCAAGTGTAAAAGATACGCAGTCGATTGACCTAGTGATTCGCCTTGAAGAGTGGAGCAAAGATAAAGAATACGATCGACTTGGATTGGAAGAAAACTATACAGAGTACCTTGGAAATAAAGTCGTATGCCACAATATTCCGATTCGTCCAGGTCGGAACTTGGCAATTATATGCGAGTCTGCAGCAGTCAATCATAGACAAAAGAAGATGGGTTATAATGCAGCTCAGGAATTATATACGCGTGTACAAAATTCTCTTGCAAGAAGAAGAGAAGAAGATGAAGAATAATCAGATTATAAGGAGAGCGGGAAAATGCAGTATTGTTTTGGAGTAGATGTTGGTGGAACATCAATTAAAATGGGATTATTTGATATAGATGGAAACGTAATTGACAAGTGGGAAATCCCAACAAGAACGATGAACAAAGGAGTACAAATACTTCCAGATATTGCAAGCTCAATACAAAATAAGATGTTGAAGAGAGAACTCCAAAAAGAAAATATTCTTGGCGTTGGACTTGGAGTACCAGGTCCAGTAGACCAAAAAGGTGTTGTTTACAGATGTGTGAATCTTGGATGGGATGTTTTCAATGTAGATGAGACACTTACAAATCTGCTTGGATTACCAGTTCATGCTGGAAATGATGCAAATGTTGCAGCTCTTGGCGAAATGTGGAAGGGCGGCGGAGTTGGATATAAAAATCTAGTAGTTGCGACTCTTGGAACAGGAGTTGGCGGTGGAATTATTGTAGAAGGTCACGTACTAGCAGGCGCAAATGGATCTGGCGGAGAGATTGGCCATATTCACGTGCAGGACGGCGAAGAAGATGTTTGCGGTTGTGGTAATAAGGGGTGTTTGGAGCAATATGCTTCTGCAACTGGAATTGTTCGACTTGCTAAACGAGCGTTAGAGTCAACGACGAAAAGTACAATACTAGATATTCATAAATTATCTGCGAAAAGCGTATTTGATGCTGTGAAAGAAAACGATGAAGTTGCAATTGAAATTGCCAATCAGTTTGGTGAGTATTTAGGCAAGGGACTTGCGGCGGTAGCTGGCGTAACCAATCCAGAAGCAATTGTAATTGGTGGAGGCGTTTCAAAGGCAGGTGATATTTTGTTACAATACATTCAACAAAATTATCAAAAGTTTGTTTTTCACGGAAGTAAAGATGTACAATTTAAACTTGCAACGTTAGAAAATGATGCTGGTATCTTTGGCGCTGCAAGATTAGTTTTAGACTAATTCGATTTCATAAAAGGTGGACAATTTGAGTAAGCAATTAATCGATTATTTCATTTCGATTCTTGGAGAATCGAATGTATTGGTCAATGAACCAATGAAGAATCACACAACTTTTCAAATTGGTGGACCTGCAGATTGTTTTTTGCAGGTGTCAAATTTAGAACAGTTACAAGTTATATTAAAATGTATCAAGCAAACAGAATATGAGTTTATGATACTTGGAAATGGCAGCAATGTATTGGTTTCTGATCAGGGATACGAAGGAATTGTTTTAGCGTTAACAGGAGATTTTAAAGATTTACAAGTATCAGGCAATGATATTTGCGCTGGTGCAGGCGCAACATTGAAAGAAGTAGCAAACTATGCACTTGCCAATTCTTTAACCGGTTTTGAATTTGCTGCAGGAATACCAGGAACCGTTGGTGGTGGAGTATTAATGAATGCAGGAGCATATGGCGGAGAAATGTGTCATGTTGTAAAATCTGTTACAGTCATTAATTTTGATGGTGAAGTATTCCATATGTCAAAGGACGAAATGGAATTTGGGTACCGAAAGAGTGCAGTAATGCGAAGACCATTTTTAATTCTTTCAGTTGTATTTGAGCTAAGTGTAGGCGTTAAAGAAGAAATTTTGGATAAGATTACGAATTTGAACCAACAGCGAAAAGATAAGCAACCATTAGAATATCCAAGTGCGGGATCAACGTTTAAGAGACCAAAGGATTATTATGCAGGAAAGTTAATTATGGATTCGGGATTAAGAGGATTTCGAGTAGGCGGAGCGATGATTTCTGAGAAGCATTGTGGGTTTGTTATTAATTATGATAACGCATCAGCACAGGATGTGAGCGATTTAATGACACAGGTTTGTGATAAGGTGGAAGATTGCTTTGGCGTTCGCCTAGAACCGGAAGTTATTCGGATTGGTCGCTTTTAGAGAGTTTTAGACGAGGAGTCGGATATGAATTTTGTGGTTGTAACAGGAATGAGTGGTGGTGGAAAAAGGACGGCAATGAAGATGCTCGAAGATATGGGCTATTATTGTGTTGATAATTTACCGGCCCCTTTGGTGGGAACCTTTGTTGAATTAATTGGGACACCAAATAGTGAAATCACAAAAGTTGCATTGGGTTTAGATGCAAGATCTGACAAATCTTTTGTAGAAATACAAAATGCGTTGGAAAAAGTAAGGGAAGCAGGATTTCATTACGATATTTTGTTTATGGATGCGAATGATACAGTTCTCATAAATCGCTATAAGGAATCCCGTAGAAAGCATCCGATCAATGGAGAGGGAAGTCTTGAAGCAAGTATTAAGGCGGAACGAAAAATATTGGAACAAATTTGTAACCAAGCAGATTATGTTGTTGACACATCGCATTTGCTAACAAGAGATTTGAAAGCAAAACTGGAAGCCTTCTTTGTTCGAGGTGGTGATGATCATAAGTTTTTGATTCAATTAGTATCATTTGGATTTAAGAATGGAATACCTAGAGAAGCGGACTTAGTATTTGATGTACGATTTTTACCAAATCCATTCTATATAGAGGAACTCAAATTCAAAACTGGAAATGATCAGGATGTTCGTGACTATGTAATGCAGTTTAAAGAGGCAAATGAGTTTTTGCAAAAATTATATGATTTGTTGGTTTTTTTACTTCCAAATTATATTCGAGAAGGAAAGTATAAACTGATTGTTGCAATCGGATGTACTGGTGGAAAACATAGAAGTGCAACACTCGCCAATATGCTTTATCAGAAATTAATCGAAGATGGCGTCTATGATATATCCATTCATCATAGAGATATCAAACAGGGATAAGTAGGTGATCAAGTGTCCTTTTCTGCAGTCGTAAAAGAAGAACTTAGAAGTATTGTTGGTGCTCCTAGACATTGTCAATTGTCAGAAATTGCAGCAATCCTATCGTTTGAGGGAGAATTAGTTGACACAGTTGAGGGTGAAGCATGCCTTCGTGTTCAGACGGAGAATTATTTGCTCGCTAGAAAGTACTTTACTTTATTAAGAAAAACATTTAATATATACACTATCGTAAGAGTGAGGCAAAACTCAATCAAGCAAAAGACATTGAGTTACATCCTTGAGATTACCGAAAAAAAAGATATTTTGAGAGTTTTGCAGGGGATAAAATCAATACAAACGCAAGAGATTATGTTTCAAAAGAATGTTCCGGTGAATGAAATGCTACTCAAAAATCATTGCTGTATTCGATCCTTTTTAAGAGGCGCATTCTTATGTGTGGGGTCTATGTCGGATCCGGAGAAGGGGTACCATCTTGAGTTTGTGGCAAATAATTTAGAACAAGCCAAACAATTAGAGCGAATGATTCAAGAATTTTCCTTGGAAGCAAAAACGGTTCAGCGTAAGAAGTATTATGTGGTATATCTAAAAGAAGGTTCTCAAATTGTAGATTTGCTAAATGTAATGGAAGCGCATGTTGCCTTGATGGAGCTAGAAAACACGAGAATTGTTAAAGAAGTTCGAAATTCCGTTAACCGAAGGGTAAATTGTGAAACTGCGAATATATCAAAAACAGTTTTAGCTTCTTCCAAACAAGTAGAAGATATTCGCTATATAGCAAAAGCATATGGATTAGGAAATCTTGGAGTGAATTTAGCGGAGATCGCAGAGCTTAGATTGGACAATCCAGAAGCAACATTAAAAGAATTAGGTGAGATGATGAGCCCGCCTGTTGGAAAATCAGGTGTTAATCATAGATTAAGGAAATTAAGTGAACTTGCAGACAGATTACGAATGCAATAGGAGGAAAGATTATGATTCAAAAATCAATTACAATTCAATTGACAAGCGGATTAGAAGCGCGCCCGGTAGCGGTTCTTGTACAAAAAGCGAGCCAACATGACAGTACCGTTTATATTGAGGCTGAAGGTAAAAAAGTAAATGCAAAAAGCATTATGGGAATGATGAGTTTGGGATTAAATATGGGTGAAGTAGTTACCGTTATTGCAGATGGTTCTGACGAATCTGAAGCAGTACAGAATATTGAAGATTATTTAAGCGGAATAGCAGAGTAATTAAATCAGCGAAGGCACAGTGTGTTTTCGCTTTTTTGAAAAAAGGGGTGTTTTAAATGAATAGACAAAAGATGTTATTTATCTATAACCCACATGCTGGCAAGGCACAAATTAGAAGTAATTTGCTGGATATGATTGATATTTTCACAAAGGCAGGTTATGAGGTGACGGCTTATCCAACTCAGATGCAGGGGGATGCGAAGAGTGTATTTCATCGAGATATGGATGCCTATGAAATGATTGTTTGTAGCGGTGGTGATGGAACGCTTGATGAGGTTGTTACTGGGATGATGGAGACTGGTGTTCAAATTCCACTTGGCTATATACCAGCAGGGACCACCAACGATTTTGCAAAAAGTTTGCATATTCCTAGAAATATGATAAAAGCAGCTAATTCAGTGGTGAATGGAAGAGATTACTATTGTGATGTGGGATCTTTTAATGATGATATTTTTGTATATATTGCGGCTTTTGGTTTGTTTACGGATGTTTCTTATGAGACCGATCAGGAATTGAAAAACAATTTAGGGCATTTGGCCTATGTTTTAAAGGGGATCAACAAACTATCTACGATTGAATCTTTTCCAATGGCAATCTCTTATGATGGGATCACAATTGAAGGAGAGTTTATCTTTGGAATGATTACAAATTCATTATCGGTAGGTGGATTTAAGGCGATGGGATGCCAAGAAGTTGATTTGGATGATGGACTTTTTGAAGCAACTTTTATTAAGAAGCCAGAAACACTTAATGAAATGAATAAAATTATTCTTTTCTTACTTGGAAACTGTGTTTCAGACCCATGCATCATCAATATTAAAGTTAGTAATCTTAAAATCAAGGCACTATATTCTATTCCGTGGACATTGGATGGTGAGTTTGGTGGAAATCACGCACAGGTAACGATTGATAATCATAAAAAAGCTCTTTGTATAAGGGTTCCTGAACTGTAAAAAAATTATTATTCCCTTTTGGAAATGAATGGGTTATAATAGGTAGGAAAAAATCTATCACAATATGAATGGAGGACAAAAAATGTTAGTATCAGCAGCAGAAATGCTTAAAAAAGCAAAAGCTGGCCATTATGCAGTAGGTCAGTTCAACATTAATAATCTTGAGTGGACAAAGGCAGTTCTTTTAACAGCACAAGAAAATAACTCACCTGTTATCTTAGGAGTATCTGAAGGTGCAGCGAAGTACATGGGTGGATATAAGACAATCGTTGGAATGGTAAACGGTATGCTAGAGGAATTAAACATCACAGTTCCAGTGGCATTACACTTAGATCACGGTAGCTTTGAACACTGCTACAAATGTATGGAAGCTGGTTTTTCTTCAGTAATGTTTGATGGTTCTCACTATTCAATCGAAGAAAACATCGAAAAGACAAAACAAGTAGTTGCAGATGCGCATGCAAAAGGAATCTCTGTTGAAGCCGAAGTAGGTTCAATTGGTGGAGAAGAAGATGGCGTTGTTGGAGCTGGAGAATGTGCTGATCCAGCAGAATGTAAGATGATTGCTGATTTAGGTGTTGATTTCCTTGCGGCAGGCATTGGTAATATCCATGGAAAATATCCAGCAAACTGGGCAGGGTTATCATTTGATACATTAGATGCAATCCAAAAATTAACTGGAGATATGCCTTTAGTATTACATGGTGGAACAGGAATTCCTACTGAAATGATTCAAAAAGCAATTACTTTAGGAGTTGCTAAAATCAATGTAAATACAGAATGCCAATTATCATTTGCAGCAGCAACTCGTAAATATATTGAAGATGGAAAAGATTTAACGGGAAAAGGATTTGATCCTCGTAAAGTTCTTGCTCCAGGTTTTGAAGCAATCAAAGCAACTGTTAAAGAAAAAATGGAAATCTTTGGTTCGGTTAATAAAGCTTAATATCCCTAGAAAGGGAGGATGCCAAGTAGCTTCGCTACTTGGCATTTATTATGAAAAAGATTAAGTTTGAATTGGTATTCACTTCTTTCATATTCTTAGTATATAGGAAAGAAATGGATAAAGAATGTTATGTAAATTAAAATTCATTGAATGACATATGAACAAATTATGAATGTAATTAAACTAACATGTCTCTGGTTCAGGATAATCTTCTCCAAAAGTATCCACTGTCATAGTTAGAATCATTTGTTTTTCTAAAGGTCTGTCAGAGTAATCTGTTTTGGTAGTTGCAATACTATTCACAATATCCATGCCCTCGATGACTTTTCCAAATGCAGCGTAGGAACCATCCAAATGAGGTGAATTCTTATGCATTATAAAGAATTGACTTCCTCCAGAGTTTGGATTCATACTTCTTGCCATAGACAGAACACCTTCGGAGTGTTTTAAATCATTTTGAACACCATTTTGGCTGAATTCACCTTTGATACTGTATCCAGGACCACCCATTCCAGTTCCATCTGGACATCCGCCCTGAATCATAAAACCTTGAATTACACGATGAAAGATAAGACCATCATAATATCCTTTTTGAATTAAAGAAATAAAATTGTTCACAGAGATTGGAGCAACTTCAGGATATAATTCTGCCATTATTTTTTGGCCATTTTCCATAGTGATTGTTACAATTGGATTTTTTTTCATTGTGATACCTCCTTTTTTCTTGTTCTATTGTAGCCGAAAACAAGTTTTGCGTAAAGATAAAAAGAAAGTGTAAATTAAATTATGATAAATAAAATTCTAGAAAACATTATAATTTATCTGGAACAAATTGATTTCGACCAAAACGGTGAAAACTTATCGGAACTAAATACGATAGAGTGTAAAACGATGGAAGCGTTTTATGAGGCGTTACAGTCTCGGGAGGAATGTGATCATTGTAATTCCAAGAACACAATCATTCTTTCAAATCAAGCAAAGGCGATTGCATATGCAAATGAAAAGAATTATGCATGTGTTCAGGTGTTGCCAGTGATGGGTACTCTTTTGCAAAAGGATGCAATTTCGTATTCTGTTGAAAGTTTAGCCGCCATTGATCAAAGATATCTTGAGAGAGTATTAAGGAGAAAACTTGATTTACCATGGATTATTTTTGAAACAAAAGAGTATCTTGTTCGCGAAATGACTACCAAGGATGTGGAAGAACTCTATAGAATATATGAGGATGAGGAGATTAGGAAATTTGTTGATCCATTATATGAAGATGTTGAAATGGAAAAGTCCTATGTTCAAAACGAAATGAAACGAGAATATCAATTTTACGAATTTGGGATATGGGTTGTTATTGATAAGGATACCGATCGAGTAATAGGAAGAGCTGGAATAACGATGCGACAAGATGAAAAGGACCCAGAAATAGGGTATCTGATTTGCAAAACAATGCGTGGAAAGGGAGTGGCAACCCAGATTCTTACGAAAATACTAGACTATGCAAAAGAAGAATTAGAGATAAGTGCACTGAATGCAATGATTTTGTGTGATAATTTAAAATCTATTCATATTTGTGAGAAATTAGGATTTCATTATGTCATGAATAGGGAAATACTGACCCAAGAATATCTGATGTACAAAATAATCCTATAAAATTTGTTTCACAAACGCTTTGATAGTCGTTATAATAAATATCATCATGTTATAAAATAAATGTTAAAAGGAGAAAAAATATGGCAGCGATTCAATTAAATGATAATAATTTTGTTCAGGAGGCTGAACAATCAGATATTCCAGTACTAGTTGATTTTTGGGCACCATGGTGTGGTCCTTGTCAAATGCTTCTTCCAACGATTGAAGAATTGGGAAATGAAGTGAGTGATGTGAAAATTTGCAAAGTGAATATTGATGATTGTCCAGAACTTGCTAGAAAATTCCATGTAATGGTAGTGCCAACTTTAATTATTTTGAACAAAGGAAGTGTAGTAAGACAAATCACAGGAGTTTTGACGAAACAACAATTATTGTCATTTATCAAAATAGATGAGTAGAAGGATCTAATAAGAGTATGCAGAGTATAAAAAGCGAAAAGACCTCTAATCGAGTACTTTTTAGGGTTAGTATTATTTTGGTTGCGTTCATGCTATGTGCAACGGTACTTGGTTTGCTCTTTTTTAGGCAGGCAATTTCAAAGAATAAGAAGGCAATAGCAATTGAAGGTGAAGAACAATATGATAAACATTTTGTGCTCATTACCAATAATCGTGGAAGCGCATTTTGGAAAGAAATATATCAGGGAGCCCTTGAGAAAGCCCAGGAGAATAATGCATATGTTGAGATAATGGGCGACAACTTAAGTGTGAAGTATAATAAGAACGAGCTAATCAAAATCGCTATTGAAGCAAAAGTAGATGGAATTTTATTAGAGGCGGATGAGAGTGTTGCAACTAGAACGATGATTGATGAAGCAGAGCAGGCAGGTATTCCAGTTGTAACTGTTTTATCAGATAGTAAAAGGAGTAAGCGTCAAAGCTTTGTAGGAATCAGTAGCTATGATTTGGGTGCGAAATATGGAGAACAAGTTGCAAATGTTGTGGATCAATACTATGGAATCAATCAGGAAAAAGTAGATCATACCAAAAAATCAACACAAAGGGCACTAGTGCTTATGAACTCGAATGCACAAGAGACGGGACAGAATATACTGTTTACAGGAATTGATGAAATGGTTAAGAAGCAGTCTCCAAATAGTGATAAAGTAGTTTTAGATACAGCCTTAATCAAAAATGATGCTGCGTTTGCGGCAGAGGAGTCGATTCGAGATATTTTGCATGATCGAGAATCCCAACCGGATATTATTATTTGCTTGGATGAATTAAGCACGACCTGTGTATATCAGACATTGGTAGATTACAATCGTGTTGGAGAAATTACGGTTATTGGATACTACAATTCAGATATGATTCTTCATGCAATTGAGCAAAATGTAGTTCGTTCTACAATTATTGTGAATACAAAGCAAATAGGAGAATATAGTATAGAAGCTTTGCAGGAGTATGTTCGTACAGGATATGTAAGTGAGTATTTTTCAGTTGATACATCCATCATTTCACAGGATAATGTAAAAAATTATCTAAAGGAGGGAAATGTTGAAAACAATAATTAAGCGAAAAATATTAAATTTATCTATCCAGGCAAAGCTTACGATGGCGTTTGTCATTACCACCTTTTTGCTGTTAGCGGTTAATCTTTTCATGTATGTTCACATTAATGATATGATTTCGCAAATAGATGCGGTATATCAAAGTAATATATCTTTAAATGAATTGGACCAAGCACTCATTAAAGTTCAAAGCAGTATGACTGCGTATTTGAATACAAAAACTTCGGATGCGTTGGAAGAATATTTTCGAAGTGAGCAAAATTATTCCAAATTAGTGGAGAAGCTTAATGAGAAAACACAAAATAATCAATTGAAATTGATGGAAAAAAATATAAAAAACATGTCTGAGAATTATTTGCTGACAACAAATCAAACGGTGGAAGCAAAGCGAGGAAGAAATGTAGAGAAGTACAAACTACGTTATGAAAAAGCATCCAAACAATATGGGTATATCAGCACATATATTTATAGTTTAAACAACGAGCAGTTTCGGAAGAATGCAAGCAATTATGAAATGTTGTCAATGACGCTACACTATTTTGAGGCGACAAGTACAATTATTTTGATTGTTGTAGCACTTTGTAATATTATACTTGTTATTATTGTGACACGTTCTATTACAAATCCTCTTCGAGAACTATCCATCGTTGCAAATCAAGTTGCAAAGGGAGACTTAACGGTACAATTGTCAGGAAACTATTCGAAAGATGAAATTGGAGTGTTGAATAAAGCGTTCGACACCATGCTTACGAACATTCGAGTGTATATCTCTAAGATTCGCCACAACTTAGAAGTAGAGCGAGAAATGAAAGAGAAAGAGCTCCTAATGGAAACGCATTTAAAGGATGCGCAGTTAAAATATCTTCAGGCACAGATTAACCCTCATTTTCTGTTCAATACACTGAATGCGGGAGCGCAACTAGCGATGCTAGAGGATGCTGAAAGAACGTATGAGTATATACAAAATGTAGCACTCTTTTTCCGCTACAACATAAAAAAGAATAATGATATCGTTACAATAAGAGAAGAAATAGAGCTAGTGGACAACTATATATATATTCTGAATGTTCGCTTTTCTGGTGAAATTGCTTTTGAAAAAAGGATTGATGATACAGTCTTACACTACAAAATTCCGAGTATGATTTTGCAACCCATTGTAGAAAATTGCATTAATTATGGAATCCGAGATATTGAGTGGCAAGGAAAAATTATTTTAGAAGTATACCAAGACTTTGAACACATCTGTATTAGTATCTCGGATAATGGAATTGGAATGGAACAAGATGTGATTGATAAAATATTTACTAAAAAACTTCAAGAGGCTGATTTATCAGCTGACTCAAATGGAATAGGACTTGATAATGTGATTGGTAGACTTAGATTATTCTATGCTTCATCGGATGTTTTTGAGATTGTGAGTGAAGGTCATAATAAGGGAACAAAAGTTATCATTTACATACCACTTGAAGAAAGGGAATAAATACTATGTATAAAATACTTCTTGCAGATGATGAGGGTATTGTGATTGATTCACTGAAATACATAATTGAGAAAGAGTTTGGAGATGCCTGTCAAATTGCTTTTGCAAAAACGGGACGTAGTGTTATTGAGCTTGCTGAGAATTTCAGGCCTGATATTGCAATAATGGATATTCAAATGCCTGGAATCAATGGAATTGATGCAATGAAAGAAATGAAAGCATCCCATTCAAACACTATTTTTATTGTTGTTAGTGCCTATGACAAGTTTGATTATGCGCAAAAAGCGATTAACCTCGGAGTTTTAGAGTATCTGAATAAGCCGATTGATCGGAATCATATCGTGAGTATCCTGAAAAAAGCGATGCAGATTATTGACAAAGAACGTGAAAAAAGAACTCAGGATTTAATTACC
Source organism: uncultured Lachnospiraceae bacterium (assembly GCA_964635395.1). Taxonomy (GTDB): domain Bacteria; phylum Bacillota; class Clostridia; order Lachnospirales; family Lachnospiraceae; genus CAZWNX01. Next base: position 1,549 of record CAZWNX010000012.1, on the reverse strand, counting down.
CGCGAGAAGATGGAGACGGTTGTTCCGATTATTGAGAACGGGCTAATTTACAGTATTTTATTTAGAGAAAATAACAATACAGATGATATTGAAAACTTTAAGCATCTTTTAGGATTGCAAGAAAATTATGGTTACATGGCGGTTTTGGTGTGTGGAGACAATCAAGAAGGAACCCATATGACGAATGCCGCTGGCGCAAGTGTGCGAATGCAAAACCAGTATAGAGAAATTAGAGAAATAGTCAAAGAATTTTTCCCGAGTTGTAGCATGGGAGCTTTAATGGCTAATAAAATATCTTTGTTTTTGCCTGCTGAAGATCCTAAAATGGAGTATAACGAACGTATTTTCTTGATTGAGAAATCGAGAGAATTAGTGCGCAAACTTCGCCAAAAAATGGATATTAAGTTTCGAATGGGCATTGGTGGTGTGAAATATCTACATCATTCGATGGATTCTTATAATGAATCGTTAAGAGCTTTGTCACACACAACAGGAAGTGTTGCCCATGTAGATGATTTACCAATTGGCTGTGATTATGAAGAAAACTACCCAATCGAAACGGAAAAACAGTTGTTTGAAAAAACACAGTCAGGAGATTTAAATGGGGTGATTGCAAGCGCGAATCTGTTTTTTGATTGGATGCAGGAGAATTATTCCGAGTATATGTCGGATATTAAACTAAAGGTATTGGAGTTTGTTTTGTGGGCAGAGCATTTAGCTTATGAAAGTGGAGGGATGACCTATCATTTTCGGTCCAGACAAAGCTACTTACCAACCCTGAATCAATTAGAGCAACTTGATGATGTACGCAATTGGTTTATCGACAGAGTTTCAGAGGCTTGCAGGAATGTTGTAATTAAAAAAGAAGAACAATCTAATACAATTATTTCTAGAGCTAAACAATATATTGATTCGCATTATTCAAGAGATATTTCATTGGATGAAGTATCCCGTGAAGTGGATATTAGTCCCTATTATTTTTGCAAAATCTTTAAAGAAGAAACAGGGGAGAATTATATTGAATATCTTACTAATATTCGAATTGAACAAGCAAAAGAACTACTTATGAATACGGAACTTTCTATGAAGGAGATTTGTGCCAAAATAGGATATTCAGACCCCAATTATTTTAGTAGGGCATTCAAAAAGAAAGTAGGAGTCACACCAACGGAGTACAAGGAGGGACGATAATGTTCAAAAGAGCAAGAGTAATTGTGCTACTGTGTGTATTTCTTTTGTCTGCCTGCAAACAACCTGTAAAGGAAGAAGTGGTGGGAAATCAACAGGATCAGGATGAAATTCAGATTGGAATGAGTTTTGACTCTTTTGTTATTGAAAGATGGCAACGAGATCGGGATGTTTTTGTGTCAAAAGCAAAAGAGCTTGGAGCTACAGTCAATGTTCAAAATGCAAATGGAGAACTCAAAGAGCAAATATCCCAAATTGAATATTTTATAGAAAAAAAGATGGATGTAATTGTTGTAATCTGTATTGATTCAGATGGATTGACTCAAGTTCTTAAGAAAGCTAAAAGTGAAGGGATTAAAGT
>CAZWNX010000011.1:20961-40795 GCA_964635395.1 uncultured Lachnospiraceae bacterium | reverse complement strand
ACAAAGGCATTTGTCAGAGTTACAGATCCGAACCTTGTTAATGGAGTGAAGAAGGTGGGAGTTAAATTCTACTTAAAAGTAGAAAGTGGACTGACGACGTTTACAACTCCAGGCGGTTTAGTGTTAACACCAAAGGAAATAACGATTTCAAATGGTGAGAAGCATACAGTTGTAGATGTTCCGATTACGCTTTTTGATGCTGAGTTTAAAACGGTTATTAACAAAGAAGATATCAAATCGGGAGCTATGTATGGATTCTATTTGCCACTAAGTTATTTAAAGACAAATGGATCTATTAACCTCATTGTTGAATCATCAACATCAATTACAACAAAAGCAGGAACAGAACATTTACCAAAAGGTTATGATACTTTGCCAATCGCAAAAATGGATTTATTAAAATTAGATTAACCATAAAAAAGCGGACGAAAGTCCGTTTTTTTAGTGCTCTTTGTTAAATTATTGAGAAAATGACTTTACAGAGCAGAAAAATTGTTGTATAGTGTGAACGATTGTGAACCAAAAAGCACGCTTAAGAATTGAATTTTGGAAGCGTTAATGATAGTACTGAATAGGGGAAGAAAATGGCAAAATATCTTGTGATAGTGGAATCACCAGCAAAAGTAAAGACCATCAAGAAATTTTTGGGAACAAATTATGAAGTTCTAGCAAGTAATGGACATGTAAGAGATCTCCCAAAAAGTCAATTGGGAATTGATGTGGAACAGGATTATGAGCCTAAGTATATTACCATCAGGGGGAAGGGCGATATATTAGCGGCACTTAGAAAAGAAACCAAAAAAGCAGAAAAAATATTCTTAGCAACTGACCCTGACCGTGAAGGAGAAGCTATTTCATGGCATTTATATCATGCGCTTAAGCTTGATAATAAGAAGGTATATCGAATTACATTTAATGAAATAACTAAAAATGCAATTAAAGAATCGATTAAAAATGCCAGAACAATTGATATGGATCTCGTAGATGCGCAGCAAGCTAGAAGAATCTTAGACCGAATGGTGGGATACAAAATATCACCACTTTTATGGGCAAAGATCAAACGAGGTTTAAGTGCTGGTCGTGTACAATCCGTTGCACTACGAATTATTTGTGATCGTGAAGAAGAAATCAATGCATTCATCCCACAAGAATATTGGTCGCTTGATGCGATGCTCCATGTTGAAGGAGAGAAAAATCTTGTAAAAGCGAAATATATGGGTACTTCAGATAATAAGGGAATGATTCATAATAAGGAAGAAATGGATGAGGTTCTGAAAGATCTTAAGAGTGAATCCTTTGTAATCAATGAAATCAAGCGAGGGGAGCGAGTTAAAAAAGCTCCACTTCCGTTTACGACTTCAACACTTCAGCAAGAGGCAAGTAAGGTACTTAATTTTTCAACGCAAAAAACAATGCGACTTGCGCAACAACTGTATGAAGGAATTGATATCAAGGGGAATGGGACAGTGGGTTTGATTACCTATTTAAGAACGGACTCTACAAGGGTATCTGAAGAAGCTGAGAATCTGGCAAGAGATTATATTGGTAATAAGTATGGGCAGGAGTATTTGGCAGAAGTTAAGGCGATTACTAAAAATGAAGGTAAAATTCAGGATGCACATGAAGCAATTAGACCAACAGATTTAGAAAGAAGTCCAATCGAGATAAAAGAATCTTTATCAAGGGACCAAATGCGTTTATACCAATTAATTTGGAAGCGATTTTTAGCGAGTCGCATGAGCATGGCAAAATACGAAACAATTTCCGTTCGAATTAAGGCGGGAGAACATCGTTTTAATGTAGCGGCATCTAAATTACTATTTGATGGTTTTATGAGTGTGTACCAAGAATCAGACGATCAAAAAGAGGAAAATACAAACCTTTTACAGGCAATCACGGAGCAAAGCAAACTTGCGCTTGAGGAATTTGATTTCAAACAACATTTCACACAACCACCAGCGCATTATACGGAAGCTACATTAGTCAAGATATTAGAAGAACTAGGAATTGGTCGTCCAAGTACCTATTCCCCAACGATTACGACTATTTTAGCGAGAAGATATATTGTTAAAGAAGGTAAGAATCTCTATGTTACTGAACTTGGAGAAGTTGTGAATAACATGATGAAGGATGCCTTTTCAAGTATTGTAAATGTGAATTTCACAGCCAATTTAGAGTCCTTGTTGGATAAAGTTGAAGAGGGTGTAATTCCATGGAAGGTAGTTGTTAAGAATTTTTATCCAGACTTGGATGAAGCGGTGACCAATGCGGAGCATCAACTGGAATCCTATAAAATTGAAGATGAACTTTCGGACGAGGTGTGCGAACATTGTGGTAAGACAATGGTTATTAAATATGGTCCCCATGGCAGATTTTTGGCATGCCCTGGATTTCCAGAATGTCGTAATACAAAACCATACCTTGAGAAAATAGGTATGTTATGTCCTAAATGTGGTAAAGATATTATTTTAAAGAAAACAAAAAAGGGAAGAAAATATTTCGGCTGTGAAAGTAATCCAGAATGTGATTTTATGGTTTGGCAAAAACCAAATGCCAAAAAGTGTCCTCAATGCGAGGGGATGATGCTTGAGAAGGGTGCATATTTAATGTGTGCAGACCAAGCCTGTGGGTATGTTGAAAAAAATGCACAAAAAAACGACCAAATTGTGTGATAATTTACAGAATTGCGTGAATATGATTGCGGCTTATGTGAAATTATGATAGTCTAATAAATAGATTAGGGATTATAATGCATGCGTTTTATGCTTTTGGAGGAATCATATGAGTAGCGTTCAATTACTAGATAAGACTCGGAAAATCGGGAAGTTATTACATAATAACAATACCAGTAAAGTTGTTTTTAATGATATCTGTGTAGTGATGCGTGAGATATTAGAGTCAAACATACTGGTTATTAGTAAAAAGGGAAAAGTTCTTGGCGTAGCAACTTTTGACGGAGTTGACAAAATAACTGAATTGATCCAAAGTGATGTTGGTGCATTTATAGATCCACTATTAAATGAACGATTTCTGAGTGTATTGTCTACAAAGGAGAATGTGAATTTGTCCACTCTTGGATTTGAGATGGAAGATATTCATAAGTTTCAGGCAGTTGTGAATCCTATTGATATAGCTGGGGAACGACTTGGAACCCTATTCATCTATAAATCAGAGAATCAGTATGATATTGATGATATTATTTTGTGCGAATATGGAACGACGGTTGTCGGACTTGAAATGCTTCGCGCAGTGAGCGAAGAGAGTGCTGAGGAGTCAAGAAAAAGAGCGGTTGTTAAATCTGCAATCAGTACGCTTTCTTTTTCAGAGATGGAAGCAATTGTTCATATATTTGATGAACTAAATGGGTTAGAAGGAATCTTGGTTGCAAGTAAAATCGCAGATCGTGTTGGAATTACAAGATCCGTGATTGTAAATGCCCTTAGAAAATTCGAAAGTGCTGGTGTTATTGAATCAAGATCATCCGGCATGAAGGGAACCTATATTAAAGTAGTGAATGATATGATTTATGAAGAAATCGTTCAAATGAAGAAAAATCTTTGATTTAGTTGCTAATGATTTTAATATAACAAGCCGACATAAAGAGTAATAGAATAACCAAATGGATTTGGCCTATGTAAAAGGATTTATTGGAGACGATAAGTCCTTTTTGTTTTTGATATTTACGGATCAGATGGAATTGTATGAAAATACATATATTGTATGATTCTATAAAACAAGCACAATATCAAGTGTTTTTTTATAAATATCCCTTGTGTTTTTTTACAAATAAACTATAATAAAAGAGATGAGTAACACAAGGTAAAGGAGTGGTGGTATGATTCAAACGAACGTATATGATTATATTAATGTCTTAGATAAGGCGGCCGATGCGGCCTGGCTTAGGAATGAAGCAATATCCAATAATCTTGCTAATGTGGATACTCCAGGTTATAAAAGACAGGATGTTTCTTTTGAGGATGAGTTTAGAAGAGCACTAAAAAACTCTAGATATCAGACAATGGATGATAAGGTATCCAAACTTACCATGAGTGACGTGAAACCAAGATTATTCACAGATAGTGCGGGATATGCTTATCGAATGGATGGTAATAATGTTGATATTGATACGGAAAACGTTGAATTAGCAAGTAATCAATTAAAATATAATGCATTGATTCAAAGTGTAAATCAGGAATTTACAAACATGAAATCCGTTATGGAATAGTGTTGAAAGGAGCTAATTATGGGAATATTTAATTCGTTTGATATTAATGCGTCAGGACTAACAGCTCAAAGATATCGCATGGACGTGATTTCACAAAATGTTGCCAATGCCAATACAACGAGAACCGAAGACGGAACACCTTATAGGCGAAAAACAGTGGTGTTTGAAGAAAAAGCATCAGGTGAACATTTTTCAACAGCATTTAATCGAGCAACCGGTAATTTTAAAGGAAAAGGAGTTAAGGTTATTGGAACGTTTGACGATCAGACAAGTGATTTGGTCAGAGTTTATGATCCTTCACATCCAGATGCAGATGAAGATGGTTATGTTTTATATCCAAATGTAAATATCGTGGAAGAAATGACGAATCTAATTGATGCGAGCAGATCTTATGAAGCTAATGCAACAGCCTTTACGGCAAGTAAAAATATGGCTATGAAGGGCTTAGAGATGGGAAGATAGAATTTAAGGAGTGGCGAAAATGGATATTTCTTCTTTATATAACGTAAGTTCAGGTGCGGTGAAAAGTACGTTTGAACAAGTGGCAAAACCTACCGCAGAAGTTCAAAAAGGCGATGTTTTCCAGTCTTTTTTGGATTCGGCAGTAAACAATATAGAAACAACCAATAGTTATATTTCAGATGCTGAGAACGAAGAAGTCAAATTGGCATTAGGAGAAACACAAAACACGCATGATTTATCAATTGCGCTACAAAAGGCATCAACAGCTTTGCAATACACTGTAGCAGTGCGTAATAAATTTATGGAAGCGTATAAAGAAATTATGAATCTTCAGATCTAAGGATGACGGAGTATTGAGATGGAAAAATTACTGAGTAGTCTTTCAAAGCTACCAATGAAAGCATTAGAATGGTGGAACAAGTTTTCAACAAAACAAAAGACAGTAATCGTCTGTGTTGCAGCAGGCGTTGTTTTGTTGTTTTCCGTTTTAACTGTGTTTTTGACAAGAGATCAATATAAAGTATTGATTACGGCAGAAACGACAAAGGAAGCAGCAAAGGTAAAAGAACTGTTAGACGAAAATTCACTGACCTATAAAGTGTCTGCAGATGGAAAGCAAGTCAGTATTTTGACAACACAAGAGTCCGATGCCAATTTAGTGTTAGGAGCAAATGACATTCCAACACAGGGATATAGTATCGATAATGTTGTGGAGGGCGGTTTTACAACAACAGAGTCAGATAAACAAAAGAAATACAAACTTTATTTGGAAAATCTTATAGAGCGCGATCTTGAAACAAATGATGCTATTCGTACTGCAAATGTTCAGTTATCGATTCCTCAAGACGATGGAACTTTGATTGCAAAAAATGAAGATTCTTTTGCCTCTGTAATTTTGGAATTGGATGGAGAATTTACTACGGATGCAGCCACTGCAGTTGCAAGATTTATCGCGACAGCACTTGGCAATGAGAATTCAGAGAATATTACAATTATTGATACGGCTGGAAATCTTCTGTTTTCTGGAGAAGATGAGTTGTCTGTATCTGGAACTGCAGGTTCGCAATTAGGAGCAAAACAACAGGCTGAAGCGATTGTAAAATCGGAAATCAAGTCAGTACTACTTGGAACGGATCTGTATGACAACATAGAAGTAGCAAGCAACTTAGTGTTAGATTTTTCTACCTACGAGAAAACGCAACACGACTATACACCTGCTGAGGGCCAGACGCAGGGAGTATTAAGTCAGGAGGATTTGTATCAGTCGGATGCGACGGGAGGAGTTGCAGGAGAGCCAGGAACGGCGTCCAATGATGAAACCACCTACGTTGTTGAAGACCAGACGACTTCGACTGAAACGGTTACTGAAGAATCTAGAAAATATCTTCCAAACGAATCCATTGTAAATCAAAAAATCCCAGCGGGATTGCTAAAATATGATGAGTCGTCTATTTCTGTAACGGCTAAGAAAATTAAATTGTATAAAGAAGACGAAGTCAAAGACCAAGGATTACTTGTGGATACAACATGGAAAGAGTTTCAGGTTGCAAACTCTGAACAAAAAAAGTTAGAAGTAGATGGAGAAATTGTTAGTATCGTGTCAAAAGCAACAGGGATTACAGAAGAAAATATTAAGATTGTTGCATATGAGACGCCAGTGTTTGTTGATTCAGAGGGAATTGCAGTTGATTTTGGAGATGTCATTGCAATCGTTTTGATTGTAGTTATTCTAGGATTACTTGCATTTGTAGTATTTAGAAGTATGAGAAGTTCAAGCGAACAACTATCAGAAGAAGAGCTTTCAGTAGAGTCGTTATTGCAGTCTACACCTCAGATTGAAGTTGAGAACATTGAATTTGATGATAAATCTGAAACAAGAAAAATGATTGAAAAATTTGTCGATGAAAAACCTGATGCAGCAGCCAATTTATTGCGTAACTGGTTGACTGAGGACTGGGGGTAAACATGGCGCGTTCGAATGAACCTACAATTAGTGGGGTACAAAAAGCAGCAGTTTTATTAATTGCACTTGGACCTGAAAAATCTTCGCAGATATTTAAGCACTTAAAAGATGAAGAGATTGAGGAATTGACACTGGAAATCGCAAACACAAGAAGTGTTTCGCCGCAGTTAAAAGAGCAAGTAATCAATGAATTTTACGGAGTATGTCTAGCGCAGCAGTATATCGCAGAAGGTGGTATCGGTTATGCGAAAGAATTATTAGAAAAGGCATTAGGTTCTGATAAGGCGATGGATGTCATTGGCAAATTGACAGCATCACTTCAAGTGAAGCCATTTGAGTTTGTTCGTAAGGCAGATGCTTCTCAACTTTTAAACTTTATTCAGGATGAGCATCCACAGACAATTGCACTTATTTTATCGTATTTGAATCCTGCACAGGCAGCGCTTATTATTTCAGCACTTCCACCTGATCGTCAAGCGGATGTTACAAAACGTGTGGCAATTATGGATCGTACAAGTCCAGATGTAATAAAGGAAGTGGAAAAAGTATTAGAATCAAAGCTTTCATCTATGGTAAATCAAGATTACACAATCATTGGTGGAGTAGATGCTGTTGTTGAAATTCTGAATACGGTAGATCGTGGAACAGAGAAGCATATTATGGAGACGTTAGAAATTGAAGAACCGGAATTGGCAGATGAAATTCGTAAGAAAATGTTCGTATTTGAGGATGTATTATTACTTGATGATCGTGCAATTCAAAGGGTTTTAAGAGATGTGGATAATAATGATTTAACAATCGCGCTGAAAGGAGCAAATGAAGAAGTTCAAAATGCAATCTTTAATAACCTTTCAAAACGTCTTGCTGTAATGATTAAAGAAGATATGGAATTTATGGGACCTGTTCGTATGAAAGATGTTGAAGAAGCACAGCAAAAGATTGTTAATACAATACGTAAGTTAGAAGACTCTGCAGAAATAGTAATTTCCAGAGGTGGAGGTGACGAGATTATTGTCTAGACAGAATTTGTATAAGTCGAATTGTTTTGTACTACAAGATGAAGATAAACGAATGATTGATACGAATCAGCTTGTCGAAAATAAAATCAAACACCTGCAGGAAGCATTCAGAGAAATTGATGTGGAAAAAATTACACAGGGACTTGATTCGGATCAAGTGGCAATGCTCTTAGAAGATGAGGGAGAAGCACTTGCTGTACAAAGTGGTCCAACTTATGAAGAACTAGTGGAAGCTGCTAATTTAGAAATTGAGACGATGTGGAATAAATTTCATGAAGACATCAAAGTTGAAAGGGACGCGGCTTATCAGAGTGGATTCGCGCAGGGAAAACGTGACGGATACAATACCGGTTATCAAGAAGGATTTGATAAAACAAAGCAAATTGAGAAAGAACTCAGAGATGACGTGAATAAACAGTTGCAGCTTCTGAATAAAGAGAGAGAAGAAATGGAGCCAAAACTGGTAAATATTATCACCTCCATTTACGAACACTTTTTTAAGGTGGATTTTAAAACCCAAAAAGGACTAGTCATGCATTTGATTCGCAAAGCTTTGAAGGAAGTAGATAGTAGTCGTGATTATATTGTGCATATATCAAAAGAAGATTATCCTTTGGTTTCACTTCAAAAGCAGTCTTTATTAGAAGGAATTAATTTAGGGAGTTCGACGGTTGAGTTTGTTGAAGACCATACTTTGGCGAGAAATGAATGTCTGATTGAAACCGATGGAGGAATTTTTGATTGTAGTTTAGGTGTACAGTTTGAAGAGCTGGCAAAGGAGCTTAGGTTACTATCTTTTCAGGGAAAAGAGGACGTGTAATGAGTTTGCCTGATTTAAAAAAATATGACAAAGTATATGATAAGAATTTCTATAAGAAGATGGGTAAGGTAGTGAATGTCGTTGGACTGACAATTGCATCAGCAGGGCCGGATGCAAAGTTGGGTGATATGTGTAAAATCTATCTTACAGGAAGACAAGGGGAGTTTATTTTATCGGAAGTAGTTGGATTTCGAGATAAAAAGACTCTTTTAATGCCTTATGAAGAAACGGATGGTATTGGGGGAGGCTGTATCGTTGAGAATATTGCGACCCCTTTAGTTGTGCCTGTTGGAATAGAACTTCTTGGTCGAGTGGTGGATGGGCTTGGCCGCGATGTGGCTGGAATGTCCCTAGATCATCTCACAAAGTATAAAGTTGAAGCCAAGCCACCGGATGCAATGGAACGAGGTATGATTGACGAGGTACTTCCTCTTGGTGTAAAAGCTGTGGATGGATTAATTACCGTTGGAAAAGGTCAAAGAATTGGTATTTTTGCGGGTTCTGGAGTTGGAAAATCAACATTGCTTGGAATGTTTGCAAGAAACACGAAAGCGGATATCAATGTAATTGCACTCATTGGTGAACGTGGACGTGAGGTAAAGGAGTTTATAGAACGAGATTTGGGACCTGAAGGAATGAGGCGATCCGTTGTTGTTGTGGCAACTTCGGATAAACCAGCCTTGGAAAGAAATAAGGCTGCAAAAACTGCGACGGCTATTGCAGAATATTTTCGGGATAAAGGAAAAGATGTTTTATTAATGATGGATTCACTTACCAGGTTTTCAATGGCACAGCGTGAAATTGGACTTGCGAGTGGGGAACCACCAGTAACAAGAGGGTATCCACCAAGCGTATACTCTGAAATGCCTAAATTGCTTGAACGAGCAGGTAAAACAAACAAGGGGTCGATTACGGGACTTTATACGGTTTTGGTGGATGGGGATGATTTTAATGAACCAATCACTGACACAGCAAGAAGTATTTTGGATGGGCATATTATGCTAAATCGTAAACTGGCACATAAAAATCATTATCCGGCGATTGATGTTTTGCAAAGTATTTCAAGATGTATGAGCCAAATTGTTGATGAAAAGCATAAAAAAATGGCGGGTAGGCTTAAAAGTGTATTAGCGACATATGCAGAGGCTGAGGACTTAATTAATATAGGCGCTTATAAAAAAGGTAGCAATCCTTCGATCGACTATGCAATTGATAATATTCAGACGGTAAATGAGTATTTATTGCAGGAGACGGATGAAAAATATGAATTTGGGGATGAAATCAGATTACTTGAAGAACTTTTCGAACAATAAGTAGCTGATTTAATAAATGGGATAAGGGTATGGCGAGATTTAACTATCGATTACAAAACGTTCTGAATATAAAAGAAAAGATGGAGTCTCAAGCAAAGAGTGAGTTTGCATTTGCGAATAAAAAACTGCAAGAAGAGCAAGACTATTTAGCTGTGTTGATTCAAAGAAAAATGGATTATGAGGAAATTGTTAGGCAGTTATTTCAAGAAGTACCAATGAATTGCCTTGCAATTACGGAGAATAAGAATGCGGTCATGAAAATGGAGGAATTCATTATGGGGCAAAAAGCCAGAGTCCATAATGCGATGAATCAATTAGAGAGGCAGCGAGAGCTGCTTGCGATTTCGATGCAAGAGAGAAAAACTCACGAGATTTTAAAAGACTATGCGTTTGAGGAGTTTTTGCAGGATGAAAAAGTTTCTGAAGGAAAAGAAATAGATGAATTAACAAGTTACAAGTATGGGCAAAAAGAAAGGTAGAGTAAAATGGCGAAAAATAACATAAACGATAGCTTAATGCCTGATACAAGTGCAGATAAAAAGAAAATCAAGGATGAGAAAAAGAAGTTAAAAGATGAACAAAAGCTTCAAAAGAAGGACAATCGCAAACGAGCAAAGGAATTAGCAAAAAAAGAGGCTGAACTAGATGACGATTCAGAGGGGGGAGCGGTTTCAACCATATTTGTTACAGCCGCCATCGTAGTCGCGTGGTTAGTGATTCTAGGACTGCTTATACGGATGGACGTGGGTGGAATCGGTTCAGGTGTATTAGCTCCAATACTTAAGGATGTTCCGGTTGTAAAGAATATACTCCCAAAATCTAGCGAAACCGAAACGAGTAATGTGGAAGAATACGGTGGATATACTAGCCTTAAAGAGGCTGTTGAGAAGATTCAATCACTAGAAGCTAGTTTGGAGACAACGAATAATAGTGATCAGTCAAAAACGGATAGGATTACAGAACTTGAGGCAGAAGTAGAAAGATTAAAGACATTTGAAAAGAATCAAGTTGAATTTCAGAGAATTAAGACGGAATTTTATGAAGAAGTAGTTTATTCTGACAAAGGACCTGGCGTTGAAGAATATTTAAAGTATTTTGAAACAATGGACCCTACGACTGCTGAGTATCTATATCAAGAAGCAGTTGCAAAACAAGAAGAAAGCAAAGAAGTGATTAAGTATGCCCAAGCATATTCAGAAATGAAGCCAAAAGAGGCGGCTGGAATTTTTGAGGCGATGACTGACAATTTAGATTTGGCGGCTAGAATTTTGCATGTAATGGAACCGGATGATCGGGGTAAAATTTTAGGAGCTATGGACCCAACGATTGCTGCAAAAATAACTAAAATTATGGATCCAAAGAGTTAAGTAAGGGCAAGTTTATACCGATATATGTTGTGATAGTATTCCATTTAGGATTCTATAGTTATGTACATTGAAAAGTGAAGAAAGGAGGTAGTACAATGACAGGAGCAAAGGTGCATGATTTTTCACCAGCAAGGGTAGAAAATCAAGCAAGGGGATCCACGAGTAAGAATCAAGTGGCATCAATGTTTTCAAGCATAATGAACAATTCAAAACCGGATCAACAAATGCAAAAAATGGATGAGGTGTCTGTAAAGATTAGCACAAAAGAGGTTTCAAGTGAAACTCGCTTTGAGTCACTTCAAAAAAGAATGATTCAAAAAGGATTATCGGAACAAGTAAGTGATGAAGAAACGAGTTATGATGAGGAAACTCTTATGAAAAGTCTTGATGATATTCAAAAAGAGATTTTTCGTAAAATTTCAGAACAGTTTGGAGTTTCGGCAGAAGAAATTGAACAGGCAATGATGAGTTTGGGTTTTACACCAGTTCAATTGACAGAGCAAAACAATTTTTTGTCGTTAATGAATGAATTAAACATTACACAAAATCCACTAGAGATACTTACAAATGAAGATTTACTTTTGAAGCTTCAAAATTGCATGCAAGATTTAAAAAGCGAATTTCAAGCGATGAATGAAATTGGAGAATTGTTATCAAAACAAAACGAATTGTCGAGTAGTAGTGATATTTTAACAAAAATGTTTGAGGATTTATCAATTACTGCAAAAGAAGCTCGCGCAGAAAATCCACTTGTGTTAGAAGAAGTGGTGCAAATGAAGCAGACAGTGGTGTCGACAGAGAATTTGGAGTCGCAAGAAGAGTTGCCAGAGGATGAAGCAATCTTAAAAAATCCTACCAAAGAGGCGCAACAATTTGAGCAATTTAGTGGGCAGACTGGAGAGGATACTAATTCAGAATCGTCAACAAAAGAGGAACAAAAGAGTATTTTCGATGAAATGAATATTCAAACCACATTGGCGAATGAGACAAAGGGAACTGGTATTAACTCAATTGCAAACCCACTTAGTAATGTTAACCAAATGGATATTATTCATCAAATTAATGACTACTTAAAGCAAAATCAGTCTTTCAAACTAACCCAGATGGAAATCCAGTTAAATCCAGAGAATCTAGGGAATGTGTTGATTAATGTATCGACGAAAGCGGGTGTTGTATCTGCGACAATCCAGGTTCAAAATGAAGCTGTCAAGCAAGTAATGGAAAATCAAATGGTTCAGCTGAAAGACAGTATGAATCAACAGGGTATTAAGGTTGAGGCAGTTGAGGTTACAATTGAAAGTCACGAATTTGAAAGAAATCTAGATGAACGTGGAAGTGATCAAGAAGCTCAATATGAAGCGGCCCTTAAAAAGGCACAACGCAGAATTCGGTTAATGGGAGATGAAACAGTAGAAGAACTAGATGCATTTCCAGAAGAAGAACAATTGACCGTTGAAATGATGCGTATGCAGGGGAATAGCCTGAATTATACCGTATAAGGAGGTGTACAATGAGCTCAGTAGCAGGATATACAAATGGTGTATTAAGCACAGGGAATACTTTAAAAGACACAAAAGAAGCGTCAGGTAAAGGGGCGTCACTTGACAAAGATGCTTTTTTACAATTATTAGTAGCACAAATGAAATATCAAGATCCATTGCAACCGACATCCAATACAGAATACATATCGCAACTTGCAACTTTTTCAGAATTAGAAGAAATGCAAAATATTGGACAAAGTATGGATTTACAAAGGGCTTCGGCTTTAGTAGGAAAAGAAGTAATCGTAAAAAGTGTTTCTGAGACAGGAAAAGAAAGTTTTGTATCGGGTAAAGTGGATTATGTTGTTATGGAAAAGGGAAAAGCAATGTTATCCATCAATGAAACACTGTATCCAATTGCAGATTTAGATACGGTATGTGACGAAGCTTATTTAAAAGCGTATCAACTAGCATCTGATTTGGTTGCAACAATCAATCAACTTCCAGCAATGAATAATGTATCTTTGTCAGATGAAAAAGCAGTTCAGACAATCTCGCAGATCTATGAAAAAATGACGGATTATGAAAAATCATTTGTTGCATCGGAGAAGAAGCAGTTACTAAATGCTTACATTGCAAGAATACAGGAATTAAAAGCAGCAAAGGCATAGTTTGGAAGGAGGAATAGGCATGAATATTGACAGATCCTCATTTCAGTCCATTGAGCAACTTCAAAACCAGTATTTGAACAAAACTAGGCAAGTACAAAGCAAGGATGAGGGTGCAGAGGTTTCGTTTCAATCCATTCTTGAACAAAAGACCAAGATGTCTCAAGAAACTGGATTAAAGTTTTCAAAACATGCGGCGAATAGACTTGAAAGTAGAAACATTTCATTAACAGATAGTCAAATGCAACGGTTAAATGAAGGATTTTCAAAGGCAGAAATGAAAGGAATTAAGGATTCATTGGTGTTATTGGATGATTTGGCATTTATTGTAAATACAAAAAGCAGTACAGTGATTACAGCCATGGATCAAACAGAAACATCAGAAAACATATTTACTAATATTGATGGAGCAGTAATAATTTAGCTGGACCTAACGGGAGCTAATAGTATATTCCTGAATGACAGAGGGAATAGAAACAAAATAGGAGGTCAAATACTATGATGAGATCACTTTATTCTGGAGTGTCAGGATTAAAAACACACCAGACCAAAATGGATGTTATTGGTAATAATATCGCAAATGTTAATACAGTAGCATATAAAACACAATCCATTACTTTTTCAGAATTGATGTATCAGACAACGCAGGGAGCAAGTGGTCCTAATGCTGTTACCGGTACAGGAGGAACAAACGCAAAACAAATCGGTCTTGGTGTTAAATCAGGAGCCATTTCTACCTCTATTACTTCACAGGGAGCGACTCAAACAACGGGTAACCCATTTGATCTAAAAATAACAGGAAATGCATTTTTTGTAGTAAGCAGTGGTAAAGACAACTATTTTACAAGAGATGGATCATTCTATGTTGATGCGGCAGGAAATTTAGCAATGAGCTCCAATGGATATAATGTTATGGGGTGGCAAGTAAATGAAGAAACAATGTCAATTAAAAAGGATACTGTTTCTGCACTTCGAATTATGAGTGCAGAAAATATGACCTATCCCCCAGAAGCTACAACAAGAGCATATGTATCAGGTATTATTGATAAAAACGATGCCCAAGTTGCAACGGAAGACGGAAAGATTATGAATCTTGGATTTTTTGATAGTCTAGGATATGCATATACGGCAAAATTGTCTATGAAATCAACCGATACAGAAGGACAGTATTCGGTTGAATTAAAGGATATTTTGGATTCAAATGGACAATCAGTAATGTCAAAATATGATGACATAACACTTGGATCACCAATTGATGTTGCTAGAACACAGACATTAGCATTAAATGCTGGATATACATTTGATGGTACCAATCTGAATTATGTTGATACTGCTACGGGCACAACTGGTACATTCCCACTAAATGCTACACTACTAACGGACGATGCGGGTGGATTAACATCCGTTCAAAAACTTGGAAAATTGGCAAATGCATATGGATTTGATACCTATGCGGATTTTGCGAGACAGATTTATACGGATTCGACAGCTGTACCACCAACAACTACCACAATGGGAGAGTTGGTTACTGCAGGAACGATTATTCAGACTGCTGGAGTGGGACCTGGTATTGCAGCCGATGGAACACTTACGGTTACAGGTGAAAGAACTACCGGAGGTCTTGTTCAATATGACACAGCAACAGGTATTATTCGAAGTGTTAATAACTCTACAGCAAACTTGAATTTGAGCCTTGATTTTGGAGATGACACATTACCAGCTGGTCCATTCAATACAATTAAGGTTGATTTTTCAACATCAAGTAATTTTAATAATAATGGAACGAGTACTATCAGTGCCACAAATGGAGATTTAGATGGTCTTGGAACCGGAAGAAAGTTGGGCGAATTGTCTGGTGTTTCCATTCAAAATAATGGAATGATTTATGCTTCTTATGATAATGGACAAACAAAATTGTTGGGGCAGATTGCGGTTGCTGAATTCGCAAATGCATCCGGATTATCAAAAGAGGGTGACAACTTGTATGCAGCTACTATGAACTCAGGAGAATTTGATGGAATTGGTACAGATATTACAGCTGGTGGTGGTTATTTATCAACAGGTGTATTGGAAATGAGTAATGTTGATTTATCTGCGGAATTTACTGAGATGATTACAACTCAGAGAGGTTTCCAGGCAAATTCAAGAATTATAACGGTCTCAGATACTTTACTTGAAGAACTTGTTAATTTAAAGAGATAATAGTATAATGAAATCGCTTACTGCTTAGTATTATGGTGGTAAGCGATTTTTGGATTATGAGCGAGATTCGAGCGGGAAAGAGGTATAAATGATTGAGCTAACAAAACTAAATGGTGAGAAGATTTCGGTCAATTTTTATCTGATTGAAATCATTGAAGAAACGCCTGATACTATTATTACATTGACTACTGGTCGTAAAATAATTATAAAAGAAAGTAGACAAGAAGTGGAAAATTTAGTAAAATCGTATAGAAAGGATATTTGCGTCAGCTAACGTAAATATAGGCAGGTGAGGACGTTGGATATTGCATCAATTGTTGGTCTCATTGTCTGCATTGGCATGTGTATCTTTGGCATTGCATCTGGAGATCAGGGCTTTGCGGGAATTATTAACTTTCTTGATCCGGCTTCGGCACTCATTACAATCGGTGGTGCTATGTGCGCAGTTCTTGCTGGAACCTCGATGTCGGCTTTTGTTGGCGGATTGAAAAGTTTTATGTTGGTTTTTAAAGTGCCAGCAATTAACACCCCGCAAATCATACAAAAAATCATCGATTTGTCGAATATTGCCCGAAAAGAAGGGCTTCTTTCATTAGAGGAGGCAACAGCGGAGTTAGATGATCCTTTTTTAAAAAAAGGGATACTACTCATTGTTGATGGTACTGATCCAGAACTAGTGCGAGCTATTATGGAAACGGAACTAATTAGTATTGAGGAGAGACATAAAGGGAACATCCAATTTTGGAAGGATGTTGGATCAATGGGGCCTGCGTGGGGTATGATTGGTACTCTGCTAGGCTTAATTAACATGTTACAAGCACTAGATGACCCGGCTGCAATTGGTCCGAATATGGCAGTAGCGTTAATTACAACTCTTTATGGATCGTTGTTAGCAAACTGGATTTGTACACCAGTGGCCAATAAATTAGCTGCCAATAATCAGTTTGAAATCATGGTTAAGGAGATTATGGTGGAAGGATTATTATCCATTCAGGCAGGTGAAAATCCAAGGGTTATTGAAGAAAAACTCAAATCATTTTTGGCTCCAAAAGATCGTATATCTTCGAATCCTGAAGAAGGCGGTGAGTAAATGGCTAAAAAACGTAAGCAAAGTGGCGGCGGTGAAGGGCTACCAGAGTGGTTAGCAACGTTTGGTGATTTAATGAATTTGCTATTATGTTTTTTCGTGTTACTGTTTTCAATGTCAAATGTGGATGCAGAAAAATACGATGCGGTTTCACAGTCATTTCAGCAAACTTTCAGCATATTCCCGGCGGGTGCGATGGCTATTGGAGAAGGTGTTTTAATTAGCAATGGTGTTAGTCAGTTAAATGAATTAGATAAATATATTAACAGCACAGGTAAATTAGCAGAGTCTGAAGAAGAGTCCGAGCAAGTGGAAGAGTTCGAAAACAAGCAGATGGCAGAATCAGAGAAAGTGGCAGAAAAAGTTGAGGAAGCATTGAAAGAAAGCGATATGGAATCAGAAGTTGATATTGATTTCACATCACAGTATGTAACGCTGACTTTAAATGGGGCTATGTTGTTTGACTCAGGAAGTGCAGAGATTAAGAAAGAATCAGAACCAGTATTACTACGAGTAGGCCAGATATTAACAAAGTATGCAAATTCTACAATTGAGATTGAGGGACATACGGACAATGTTCCGATTAAGACTTCTAAGTTTGCAAATAATGATGTTCTTTCAAGTTTTAGAGCGCTAGCGATTTTTGATTTTCTTATTGAGAATGCAGCTTTAGATCCGGCAAAGGTAAAACACTCTGGAAGAGGAGAATATGTTCCGGTAGCGGATAACTCAACTCCGGAAGGTAGGGCCAAGAATCGTAGAGTTGAGATTAAATTATACCATGCGATAAATCTAAATTAGAGTTTGGTTAATGAACTTCCAATAACTTGGAAAGGGTATGGACGTAAATATGAAAAAAAACTTACTTTCGATTATAATACTTGCATTACTAATTGTGAATCTTGTTATGACTACGGTTTTAATGTTTAGCGTAGTAAGTACAAACGCAAAGACCGCTTCACTAGTGGGTAATGTTGCTACTGTTTTGCAACTGGACTTGACGAAAGATGCAAAAGCCGCAGAAGCTGCTGGAGAAGTAGAAGTGTCAATTGAGAATACAAAGGTTTATGATATTGCAGATGAAATGATTATACCTTTGAAGAAGGGTGAAGATGGAAAAGATCAATACGTAGTTTTGAAAGTTGGACTTTCTATGGATACAAAGGATAGTGGGTATAAAAAGTATGGGGAGACGATTGCTGAAAAAGAAAGTCTAATCAAGAGTGAAATTATAGAGGTGGTTGGCAAGTATACGGCAGATGAGTTTCACAATAATACAGATGATGTAAGACAAGAAATTTTAGTAAAAATCCAAGAGGTATTTGATTCGAAATTCATTTACAAAGTATCGTTTAGTAATATTTTAATCCAGTAATTAGAAAGACAAGTTTGTAATACAGGAGGTGAGTCGGGTGGGAGAAGTATTATCTCAGAGTGAGATAGACAATTTACTTCAGGCACTTAGCACCGGTGAATTAGATGTTGAAGTAATGAAGGAAGATAATGAACGACAGGTGAAAAATTATGATTTCAAAAGACCTGCAAAGTTTTCGAAAGACCATCTGAGAACACTGGAGATTATTTTCGAACATTATGGACGTTTATTATCTACAAACTTGCCGGTATATTTAAGGAAAAATGTTCAGGTTACAGTTGCAAGTTCGGAAACAGTAACTTTTTCGGAATTCACAAATGCTTTGAGTAATCCAGTTATTTTAGGAATTATTAATTTCATGCCATTATCGGGCAATATTATTATAGAATTAGCTTCAAATCTAGGGTTTGCCATGCTTGATCGAATGTTAGGCGGAGCAGGGAACCCATTGGAGAAAAACAGAGATTTTTCAGAAATCGAGTTATCCATTTTGGATCGTATTATGATTACCTGTATGCAATTGCTTAGAGAACCTTGGAAGAATGTAGTTGACCTAAATCCTTACATGGAGAGAATTGAGACGAATCCTCAATTCGCACAGGTTATTGCACCAAACGATATGATCGCGATTGTAACATTGGGCGTTAAAATTGGTGATGTTGAAGGTTTTATGAATGTTTGTTTGCCATATTTCACCCTTGAAAGTATAATGGATAAATTGAATACGAAGTTTTGGTTTTCAACGATGAAAAAGAATTCGGATGTAAATTATGAAGGATTTTTGGAAACGATGATTCGAAAGGTTGATGTACCTGTGAAGGCGGTACTTGGAAAAAGTGCTATATCCGTACTGGATTTTGTTAATTTGCAGGTTGGTGACATTATACGGTTAGACTCAAAGGTAGATAGTGAGTTAGATGTATATGTAGGAAATATTAAGAAATTCACGGCATTACCTGGTTCTAGTAAGGATTTGTATGGAGTTCGGGTAACATCAGTGATTAGAGAGGAGGAGTAGAATGGAGGGAATGTTATCCCAAGATGAGATAAATGCTCTATTAAGTGGCATGGATATTGATGCAATACATGGTGCATCGCTTAATGGAGATAGTGCAACAAAGTCACAAGAATTACTAACCGATATTGAGAAAGATGCAATTGGAGAAATCGCTAATATCAGTATGGGTACTTCCGCTACAACACTCTATTCTTTGGTAAATAGAAAAGTTAATATTACGACTCCGGTTGTAACTGTTACAACTTGGGATACAGTATTAGAACATTATGAAAAGCCTTGTGTATTTATTCAAATCAAGTATACGTTAGGTCTTGAAGGAGCCAATATCTTGGTCCTTAAGGAGCAAGATGTAAAAGTCATTACAGATTTGATGATGGGTGGGGATGGAACTAATACAGATAGTGAGTTAGGAGAACTTCATCTAAGTGCGATATCAGAAGCCATGAATCAGATGATGGGATCTTCTGCAACATCGCTGTCATCGATGCTTGGTCAAATGATAGACATTTCTCCACCAGAGGCAAGTCTCATTAATTTGTTGGAAACACATGCACCAGGAGATATTGCTCCTTTCCTGGAAGGAGAATTTGTTAAAATATCTTTCCGAATGCAAATTGATGATTTAGTTGATAGTATTATTGTTCAACTATATCCGCTTGATTTTGCAAAATCATTGTATGAAAGATTTGTTGGCGGTACGGAACCAGAAGTTAAGAAAGAGCCAATCAAGGAGCCAGAACCATATGTTCCACCAGTTTACGAAAAACCTTTTGAGCAAGTAGCAAATCCGGCAATGAATATGATGCCAGATAACATGAGCCAAATGGGAATGAA
>CAZWNX010000011.1:0-20861 GCA_964635395.1 uncultured Lachnospiraceae bacterium | reverse complement strand
TAGCAAATCCGGCAATGAATATGATGCCAGATAACATGAGCCAAATGGGAATGAATCCGATGGGAATGAATCCGATGGGAATGAACCAGATGGGAATGAACCAGATGGGAATGAATCCGATGGGAATGAACCAGATGGGAATGAACCAGATGGGAATGAACCAAATGGGGATGAACCAAATGGGAATGAACCAAATGGGGATGAATCAACCAGTGAATATGAATATTCAACCAGCTTCTTTTCAATCATTTTCAAATGATTTCGGGGCTATGGCTAGTCAGGAAAATATTGGTTTGATAATGGATGTACCACTTGAAGTCACGGTGGAACTAGGAAGAACAAGAAAATCTATATCAGATATACTAGAGTTTGCGCCAGGAACGATTATCGAATTGGATAAAATAGCCGGCGAGCCAATAGATGTACTTGTAAATGGAAAATTTGTTGCCAAAGGTGAAGTGGTTGTAATTGAAGAAAGCTTTGGTATCAGAGTAACTGAAATAATTAAGTAGAATTAGGAGTGATTGAATATGGCAAAAAACATTTTAATTTGTGACGATGCAGCTTTTATGAGAATGATGATTAAGGATATTTTGACAAAAAATGGTTACAACGTTGCTGGTGAAGCAGAAAACGGAGCCAAGGCAGTAGAGAAGTATAATGAATTGAAGCCAGACTTGGTTTTGATGGATATTACGATGCCTGAGATGGATGGAATTGAAGCATTAAAAAGAATCAAGTCAAATGATCCAACTGCAACCGTGATTATGTGCTCGGCAATGGGGCAACAAGCGATGGTTATCGAATCCATTCAGGCGGGAGCAAAGGATTTTATTGTAAAACCGTTTCAAGCGGATCGAGTGTTAGAAGCAGTTAAGAAAGTTGTAGGCTAATATGTTTTTGGCAAATACTTCAAAAGTTGAGTCAGTAGGTCAGTTTATTACAGTGCTGATTTTGTTCTTATTTGTATTGTTGCTGACTTATTATACGACGAGATGGGTTGCAGGCGTTCAAAAAGGTAAAATATCTTGTAATAATCTTGAGGTAATTGATACCCACAAAATAACCCCTAATAAGTATGTTCAAATTATTAGAGTGGGTGAAAAATATATTGCTATTGCAATATGTAAGGATACAATTACGATGCTGACGGAACTCTCAAAAGAGGAACTAGTATTACAAGAAGTAGATGCAAAAAAGCTTCCTGAGTTTAAGGATGTATTCGAACAGTTGATGAAGCGAGCGAAGAAGAATGAAAATGAGTAAGCAGTGTTTGGTGAAATATCTGAAATATATATTCGCAATTTGTGCATTTTCTATGGTGCTAATGGTTCCAGCTATTGATTCTATGGCTTCCACAATGAATTCAAATGTAACGGGCGATACAAGTGAAGATACTGTGATCAATGATTCTGGAACTGCTACATCTGCGGAGGAACTGAAAAAAATAAATGTTGCCAATAATTTAACGGTTACCTATCAAGATGGGAACGGATCAATTGCTGGTTCTTTAAGAATCTTATTGACATTAACTGCAATTTCGCTTGCACCAATCTTGATTATTTGTCTAACCTCTTTTATAAGAATTATTATTGTACTTCATTTTACAAGGACGGCACTAAATACTCAAACGGCACCTCCAAATCAAGTTTTGATTGCTATTGCATTATTCTTAACATTTTTCATTATGTCGCCAACGATTACGCAGATCAATGAGCAGGCCATTAAACCTTTTGAAGCTGGAGAAATAACGCAAGAAGAGGCTTTGAAGATTGGAATGGAACCACTTAGAGAATTTATGTATAAACAGACGCAAGTAAAAGATGCCAAAGTTTTTACGGAAATTGCGAAGCAAGAGTGGACGGGTGAATTAAAAGATATTAAAACATCAGTACTCATACCAAGTTTTATCATCAGTGAACTTAGGACTGCGTTCATTATTGGGTTTGTTATATATATCCCATTTATTGTAATTGATATGGTGGTTTCATCGGCGCTTATGAGTATGGGAATGATGATGTTGCCGCCGACAACAATTTCAATGCCGTTTAAAATTCTTTTATTCATATTAGCAGATGGATGGAATTTGATCATTGTTAATCTGGTAAAAACATTTTACTGATGAAAGTCATGATCTGTTATTAAGAGTAGTTGGCGTTGGTTTGATGTTATAGGAGGAGAACAGTGACTGTTGATCAGGTATTACAATTAGCAAATGAAGCATTGTTTACAATCATAAAAACATCAGCACCGTTATTACTAACATCTCTTGTAGTTGGTTTGCTGATAAGTATATTTCAGACGGTTACATCTATTCAAGAACAAACAATGACATTTGTACCCAAGATTTTAGCCGTATTTCTTATTATGATTGTGCTAGGGAATTGGATGATTGGTAATGTTACTACGATGATGATTAATATGTGGTCTGATTTCTCGGTTTATATTCGATAAATTTTTGCGTGTATATGGAAGGGGTTCATATGATTCAATATTCATTTTCCCTTCAGGAATTAGAATATTATTTATTGGTACTTGTGAGAGTTACAAGTTTTCTTTTTGTAGCTCCTTTTTTTAGTATGTCAGGTGTTCCTGCAAGAGTTAAAATTACATTCGGAGTATTTGTAAGTTATTTGATTTATCAAGTAACCATGCCCCATGTATATCCAGAATATAATACGGTTGTAGGGTATGCAATTATTGTTTTGAAGGAAGGAATTACAGGATTATTAGTGGGGTTTAGTGCTAATATTTGTAATTCCATTGTTTTATTTGCTGGAAGAATTGTTGATATGGAAATTGGATTATCCATGGCAAATCAGATGGACCCAACTACCAAAGAAAATGCAAGTGTTACAGGTATGTTTTACCAATATATGGTTTTGCTAATTCTTCTGTTAAGTGGCATGCATCGTTTTATTATACAAGCACTTGTAGAAACATATGAATTAATTCCTGTAAATCGTATGGTAATCAATCAGGAAAAAATGTTGGATGCGTGGATTCAGTTTTTAGGTGATTATATTATTTTGGGATTTCGTTTGTGTTTGCCGATTTTTGGTGTTGTGCTAATTGTGAATGTTGTCCTGGGTATCTTGGCAAAAGTATCACCGCAAATGAATATGTTTGCAGTTGGTATTCAAATCAAATTATTTGTGGGATTGTGTGTTTTGTTCTTTTCAATTACGTTGTTACCACATATGGCTGATTTGATTTATACACAGGTGAAAATTGTAATGGTATCTTTTGTGGAGGCGATGATGCAATGATGGAACTTGATCTGCAGTTATTTGCAAAAGATGGTCCTGGTGGAGAAAAAACTGAGCAACCTACTTCGAAGAAGCTGCAAGATGCCAGAAAAGAAGGACAAGTAGCTAAAAGTAAAGAAATTGGAAATGCTCTAGGGCTGTTAACTTTATTCCTAATTCTCAAACTATTCATGGGTTACATAGGAAATCATTTTGTATATATATTCAAAAGTGTTTATACAAAAATCCCAGAGGTTGCAATCATGTATGGCGGTAATATTCCAAAAGCGACCATAACGGATATTTTTGTAAAGAGTATTTTAGAAATGGTCATTGTGCTGGCTCCATTTCTTGGGATTGGTTTAGTTGTAGCAGTGCTTGGAGAACTTGCTCAGGTAAAGTGGCAAATCTCAACGAAACCTTTAGTTCCTAAATTGAGTAAGTTGAATCCGATAAATGGATTTAAAAAGTTGTTTGATCCAAAGTCACTTGTTGAGTTACTTAAGTCCTTTTTAAAGATTGCTTTAATTGTTTATGTTGTTTACTCAACTTTGAAAGAGGATTACAACAAAATATTGATAGTAATGGATATGCCACTTTGGCAGGCGGTTTCAATGGTGGGTTCTATGGCAATTGATTTAGGACTTAGATGTGCACTATTATATGTTATTCTTGCCATCGCAGATTATATTTATCAAAAGAGAAAATTTACAAAAGACAACATGATGACGAAACAAGAGATTAAAGATGAATATAAGCAAGCTGAAGGAGATCCACAAATTAAGGGCAAAATACGTCAAAGGATGAGAGAAGTTTCTAGGAGGCGTATGATGCAAGCACTTCCACAGGCAGACGTCGTCATTACAAATCCAACACATTACGCAGTCGCGATTAAATACGAGCAAGGGGAAACGGATGCCCCGGTTGTTATTGCAAAGGGTGAGAATGTTTTAGCAGCAAGAATAAAGGAGGTAGCCAAAGAGCATAAAATTGAAATTGTTGAGAATAAACCATTGGCTAGAATGCTCTATCATAATGTTGAAATTGGTGAGCAGGTACCACCAGAATTATATCAGGCAGTGGCAGAAATCTTGGCAATGGTATATCACGCTCAAGGCAAAATATAGCAACAATTTTTGTTTTCATAATTGTTAAATTCAAGTATAATAAAGAAGGAGGTAAAGTCGCATGAAAAGAGCAGATTTGGGAATCATTTTATATGTATTAGCAGCATTTGCGATGCTTTTGATTTCGATACCCTCCATTATACTAGATATACTATTAGCGTTTAATATTGCAGTTTCTTTTACGATTTTGTTTCGAACTATGTTTGCAAAAGAAGCGTTGGATATGTCCTATTTTCCAACAATACTACTATTGACTACAATATTTCGAATTGCCCTCAATGTTTCTAGTACAAAATTAATTTTAGGATCAGGTAATCCGGGAAACGTTGTTACCGTATTTGGAGAATTTGTGGGTGGCGGTGATTTGATAACGGGTGTAATTGTATTTTTGATTCTTATTATTATTCAGTTTATGGTTATTAATAAGGGTTCAGAGAGAGTCGCAGAAGTAACTGCTAGATTCACCTTGGATGCTATGCCTGGTAAGCAAATGGCGATTGATGCCGATTTGAATACGGGCGCAATTACGGATCAAGAAGCTAAATCTAAACGTGATAAGATTCAAGAAGAAGCGAGCTTTTTTGGTAGTATGGACGGAGCTGTAAAGTATGTAAAAGGAGATGCCGTTGCGGGGTTAATCATTACGATGGTCAACATTATTGGTGGAATAGCAATGGGTATTTTCAGGCAGGGGATGGATGTTAATGCAGCATTAGATAAATATACAATACTAACAATCGGAGATGGTTTGGTGAGTCAGATACCTTCCCTATTAATCTCTCTTTCGACTGGTATTTTGGTAACAAAAGGAAGTAAGGATGCCGATTTTGGAGCAGCACTAATTGGTCAGTTATTTGGACTTCCAAAAGTACTTTATATAACGGGAGCGACGCTCTGTTTTCTAGGTATCGTAACTCCTTTAAGTAACATCGTGTTTGTAACACTTGGGCTTGCATTTATTATTACAGGAAGAGTAATGGCAGGAACGATTGAAACAGCCAAAATTGAAAGTGCTGTGGATGAGGATGAGGCAGCGGCGGCCATGATTAGACAACCTGAGAATGTTACATCACTTCTTCATGTAGACCCAATTGAACTCGAATTTGGATACGGAATCATACCCCTTGCAGATGTGAATCAAGGCGGTGATTTGTTAGACCGTGTTGTTATGATCAGGCGTCAAGTAGCACTTGAACTTGGAATGATCGTTCCCATTATTCGTTTAAGGGATAATATTCAATTGAATCCAAATCAATACATTATTAAAATTAAAGGAATTCAAGTTAGCGAAGGTGAAATATTATTTGATCATTATATGGCAATGAATCCTGGATTCGTTGAAGAAGAAATTATGGGAATTCCAACCTTTGAACCATCGTTTCATTTACCCGCAATTTGGATTACTGAGAATCAGAGAGAAAGGGCGGAAAGTCTTGGGTATACAGTTGTTGATCCACCGTCCATTATTGCGACTCATTTAACAGAAATAATTAGACAACATGTTGCAGAACTTCTATCAAGACAAGATGTACAAAATTTGGTTGAAACAATGCGAGAAAGTAATCCTTCATTGGTGGATGAACTTGTTCCAAAATTATTGGGATTGGGTGAAATTCAAAAAGTATTGCAAAATCTTTTGAAAGAAGGGGTTTCAATTAGAGATTTATTAACCATATTTGAAAAATTAGCAGATTACGCACCAAGCACAAGGGACACGGATATTTTGACGGAGTATGTGCGCCAGGGGCTAAAGAGAGCGATATCTTCTAGATTTTTCATGTCCAATATGACGACAAGTGTGATTACACTTGACCCTAAAATAGAGCAAGAAATTATGAACAGTGTTAAGCAAACAGAGCAAGGTGCATATTTAACACTTGATCCAGAGAAAACGCGAACCATTATTTCTTCAACAAAAGGCGAACTAGAAAAAATTGAATCAATGGGCAAGAATCCAATTGTTATTACGTCTCCAATTGTTCGTATGTATTATAAAAAACTTACAGAAGATTATTTTAAAGATTTGGTAGTAATATCCTATAATGAAATTGAATCAAATATTGAATTACAATCTGTTGGGATGGTGACAGCATAATGATCATTAAAAAGTTTCAGGGAAAAACGGAACAAGAAGCGGTTGAAAATGCAAAAAAAGAATTAGGAAGCAATGTTGTTGTGATGAATGTTAAAAATCTCAAAAGGACAGGTCTTTTTGGTTTTTTCAAGCCGCAGCTTATCGAGGTGACAGTTGCATTAGAAGAAGAACAGGAAATTCCAATTACTTCCGCTAAGAAAAAGGAAGCAACAGTCCTAGTAAAACAGAGTGAATTGGTACAAACGAAAGAAACTGCGCTTGAAGAAAAAATCGAACAAATACAGTCGATTCTAGAAAAACAGTTCAAAAAGCAGGAAGAAATAAGTGCAAATGATGAGAAAAATAGAAGAGAAAAGAAAGAAAAGGCACAGCGGGATGAAAAACTAAGAGATGAAAAGCAGGAAGCGAGTAGTCAAGCTGACCATTATGAAGAGTCAGACACAGTGCGCTTTATGAAATTGCTTTATAATACAATGATTGAGAATGAAGTAAATGAACATTATGCAAATCAAATCATTGATGATCTTGATAAGGTAACAAAACCAAATACAACAATTGATTATATGTTGTCCAGTGTTTATCAAAAGATGATATTAAAGTTTGGAAAACCGCGAGGAATATCGTTGGCACAAAATGGACCAAAGTTCGTTTATTTCATAGGACCAACGGGCGTTGGTAAAACAACAACAATTGCAAAACTAGCTTCAAAATTCTGCGTTGAGGAAAAAAAGAAAATTGCTTTGGTGACAACAGACACCTATCGAATAGCAGCAGCTGAACAGCTTAGGACGTATGCAAATATTTTAGAAGTTCCATTTAGGGTAATTTATTCTGCAGAGGAGATGTTGTTGGCGTATCAAGATTTTTCTGCTTTTGATTATGTATTAGTAGATACGGCTGGACACTCGCATCATAATGAAGCGCAGAGAGAAAATATGGGTATTTTTCTGCATGCGCTTGATAAAATTGTGGAAAAAGAAGTTTACTTGGTTGTGAGTGCAACAACGAAATATCGTGATTTATTGAGCATTGCGGCTACTTATACGCAGATGACGGAGTTTCGAATTATTTTTACAAAATTAGATGAAACAACAACATTAGGTAATTTGTTGAATTTGAAATTACATACAGGTGCAGAATTATCTTACATTACTTATGGGCAAAATGTTCCTGATGATATTGATGAATTTAATCCTCAAACGGCTGTAAAGGAGTTGTTGACGGGAAAGAGTGAAAAAATCTAGTGTGCTGGGAATAGAAGCATTGAAAGGTCTGGGTGAATAAATGGATCAAGCGGAACAATTGCGAAATATTATTAAGTTAAATGCGCAGCCGCCAAGACCACTTGCTAGAGTAATCACTGTCACAAGTGGTAAAGGTGGAGTTGGCAAATCAAATGTGTCAATTAATTTGGCAATTCAATTTAAGAAGCAAGGGCAAAGAGTTATTATTTTAGATGCCGATTTTGGTTTGGCAAATATAGAAATAATGTTTGGAGCTGTACCCAAACATAACTTATGTGATTTGATTTATCAAGGTAAGAATATCAAAGAGATTATTACATGGGGACCGGGTGATGTGGGTTTTATTTCAGGTGGTTCCGGAATTGCTGGGTTATCTAATTTGAACCGTGATTATCTAATGTATATTATTAGGAATCTGGCCGAACTTGATTCCATTGCAGATGTTATTATTGTTGATACTGGTGCAGGAATATCGGATGCGGTTTTAGAGTTTTTGGTTGCAAGTGGGGAGGTCATTTTAGTAACGACACCTGAACCAACGTCCATTACGGATTCTTATTCACTATTGAAGGCTTTAAATAGACATCCACGTTACTCAAGAGAAATGACAAAGATAAAGGTGCTGGCAAACCGCGTTGAAGAATTGGAAGAGGGACGTGCTCTATTCAATAAACTAAATACGGTTGTAACCAGGTATCTTAAGCTTCCAATTGAGTTTTTGGGATCGATTCCTCAGGATTCTATGTTATCAAAAGCAGTGATGCAACAAACCCCTGTTTCACTTCAAAACCCAAATGCCAAATCTTCGCGAGCGTTTGAACAAATTAGTATGCAATTACTAAATATAGAAGAAGCAAAAAACATAAAAAGACGAGGCATGGCAGGTTTTTTCTCACACATTGCGAATGCTAGAAAATTCAGTTAGGGTGGATAAAATATGTTGTCAAAATACATTATTCCAGGTCAGAGAATGGAATTACAGGCAGTTGAAAAATCATATTTAGGGGAAAGTTCAGATAAAAAGGTATATATCTCTAAGGTTCATGACATTTTATCGGATGAAAAATTAGAAGTGGTAATGCCGATGGAACAAACAAAATTGATACTATTGCCTTTGGATGCAGAATATGAGTTGTTTTTTTATACGACTTCTGGCCTATACCAGTGTTTTGCAAGGGTTACTGACCGGTACAAAAGTAATAATGTATATATTGTGTTGTTCGAGGTAACGACTAATTTGAGAAAACACCAAAGAAGAGACTATTATCGATACAGTTGTATGTTGGATATGTTTAGCAGGGAGTTGTCAAATAAGGAAGAACATGAGATTGGCAAGGATGAGTTTTACCTTGAAGAGGGTCTTCCGCTTCGTCAGAGCATTGTTGTTGATATTAGTGGAGGGGGAATACGATTTATCTCAAAATTCTCTTATCCTAAAAATACACTTATATACATTGTGTACTCATTAAAATTAGAGGATAAAGAAAAACAATATCATTTGGTTGGAAAGGTTTTGTCCTCAAGAAAGTTAGAAAATCGAGTGGATGAGTTTGAACATCGAATTCAGTACGTGGATATTACGAAAGCTGATCGAGAAGAAATTATTCGTTATATATTCGGTGAAGAAAGAAAAAATAGACAAAAAGCGAAAGGTTGATGGTATGCCAAAGAAAATACTGCTTGTTGATGACTCTGCACTCATGAGAAGAGTTGTGTGTGATATAATAAGCCAAGATGGTAGATTTGTAGTTGCAGATACAGCCTGCAATGGAATTGAAGCACTTGAATTGCTCGGAAGAAATAGTTATGATGCAGTAATTTTAGATGTGAATATGCCAAAATTATCTGGAATTGGTGTTTTACAAGAATTGAACAAACGTCAGATTAGAGCAAAAGTGATGATGAATAGTTCGATGACATCTGAAGGAGCGGCTGTTACAATTGAAGCGTTAGAACTTGGGGCTCTTGATTTTATTCAAAAGCCAGAGAAACTATTTGATACTGCAAGTGGAGAATACCAAGAACGTCTACTGAATACGCTAAATATTGTCGTAAACTCTGTGATACCAGGCACTGTTACGCGTAGACCGTCTGTAACATCTTCTTTTCATAAACATGTGCATGTTGATCATGGCAAAAGTAAAGAAAAGTTTGTGGGCAGGATACAAAAATTAGTTGCAATTGCAAGTAGTACTGGAGGACCCAAAGCATTACAAACCGTTATTTCGAAACTACCGGATAATTTGAACGCTCCTGTTGTGATTGTTCAACATATGCCAGCTGGATTTACAGCTTCTTTGGCGGAACGATTAAATGGACTTAGTAAAATTAAAGTAAGAGAAGCCGTTTCGGGAGACATATTAGAGGTTGGAAAAGTCTACATTGCAAGGGGTGGAAGTCATCTGAAAATTCAATACCAGAATGGTCAACACAGGGTATTGTTTACCGATGAACCACCAAGAGAAGGTGTAAAACCATCCGCTAATTATATGTTTGAATCTTTGAGAGACTCAGATTTTGAAGAGATTGTATGTGTTGTATTAACTGGTATGGGTGCAGATGGAACAAAAGGAATTAAGAATCTAGATCAAATTAAAAATTTATATGTAATTGCGCAAGAACAATCAACCTGTGTTGTGTATGGTATGCCAAGAGCTATTGTAGAAAGCGGACTCGTGGATCAGATATTACCAATCGAAGAAATTGCACAGGGAATCATTACGAATGTGGGGGTACGATAACATGGATGTAAGTCAATATCTTGAGATTTTCCTGGATGAAACAAAAGAGCATTTACAAAGTCTAAGTGATCAACTAATGACTTTAGAACAAGAACCTGACAATATGAATACAATTAACGAAATATTTAGGGCGGCACATTCCTTAAAGGGGATGTCTGGTACAATGGGTTATAAAAGAATGCAGAATTTAACCCATGACATGGAAAATGTCTTTTCAGAAGTACGTAATGGAGCAATCTTAGTTCAAAGTAATTTGATTGATCTTTTATTTCAATGTGTGGATGCGCTTGAAGAGTATACTTCTAACATCCAAAGTACATCGGATGAAGGTACAAATGACAATGAGCATTTAATAAAGGCACTGAATAATATCTTGGAAAATGGTAAGAGTGGATTGGATCAACCAGCAGCTAGACAGGTGGTAGAGAAACCAGTAGAAAAGCCAGTTGCTCAAGCAGTTATTTCAGATAAAGAAGGCAAGTGGAACCAAATTAATTTGGGGGACTCTCAAAAAGTTGTCATCAAGAAAGCTATAGAAATGGGCAAAAATGTACATGGAATTACAGTTTATGTGCAAGAAACTTGTATTTTGAAGGCTGCCAGAGCTTTTTTGGTATACAAAGCGTTGGAAGAAATTGGAGAAATCCTTGTTTCTTCTCCTTCAGCACAGGATATTGAAGATGAAAAATTTGAACTTGATTTCAGCTTGATTTTTGTTACTAGTCAAACTTGCGACAAAGTGAGTGCTGCAATTATGCGCGTATCTGAGATTGAGGCGGCAGTTGTTGATCAATTTGACACAAGTGGGTTCCAAGTAGAAGAGGCACCAAAACTGGATGCGTTATCAGGCGAATCAAAAAATCAGATGCAGGTAAGTGTAACCAATGATTCAATCTCCATGGATAATAAAACGGAGAAGAAACAAGTTCCAGGGAAACCAATTGTGAACCGTACAGTTCGTGTAGATATTGATAAATTAGATGTATTAATGAATTTAGTAAGCGAGTTAATTATTGCTAAAAATTCACTTGTATCTGCTTCTAAAGCAGATGCAGGTGTGAATCGTTTGGGTGTTAATGAGCAGATTGAATATCTTGAGAGTGTTACTACAAATCTTCATGAATCTGTTATGAAGGTGCGAATGGTTCCAATTGAATCTGTTGTTGCCAAATTTCCGAAGATGATTCGAGATTTATCAAAGAAGCTTGATAAGAAAATGCAACTCATCATGTCTGGAGAAGAAACCGAATTAGATAGAACAGTAGTGGATGAAATAGGTGATCCGTTGATGCATTTGCTTCGTAATTCTGCAGATCATGGATTGGAAAGTTCCGCAATTCGAAAAGAGCGTGGAAAGCCAGAAACAGGTTCTATTCATTTGAGGGCTTTTCAAGATGGCAACAACGTAGTTATTGAAGTAAAAGATGATGGTAATGGAATTGATGTTGCTACCGTTCGAAATAAAGCGATTGAAAGAGGCATTATATCTGCGGAGCAGGCAGAAAATATGCAGGATAAAGATATTGTAGATTTGTTGTTCCTTCCAAGTTTTTCTACTGCGAAGCAGGTATCAGATGTTTCGGGACGAGGTGTAGGATTAGATGTTGTAAAATCTAAAATTGAAGCATTAAGTGGAGATGTAGAGGTAAAAACAAAACTTGGTGAGGGTAGTACATTTACAATAAGACTACCGTTAACATTGGCAATTATTCAGGCATTAATGGTAGTGGTTGGCGGAGAAAAATATGCTATTTCACTAGGATCGATTGTGACAATTGAAGATATTGAGCAAAAGGATATTAAGTTTGTGCAAACGAAGGAAGTGATTAATCTTAGGGGAGCAGTGTTACCACTCATTCGACTAAATAAAGTTCTTGATATTGATTCCAAAGCTGATCCAGATGCAAGTCTAATCGTTGTTGTTGTAAAGAAAGGTGAAAAACTAGCTGGATTGGTAGTTGATGAACTAATGGGACAACAAGAAATTGTTATTAAGTCATTAGGAAAATATATTAATAAATCAAAGCTAATTAGTGGAGCAACAATTTTAGGTGATGGTGAAGTGGCTTTAATCATTGATGCAAATACATTGATATAAAGGGAGGAAGAATAATGGAGCAATTAAGCGTGGGTTATGATTCAATTCAGTTCGTTATTGTCAAATTTGGCGATGAACAATTTGGAATTGATATTAAGTTCATAGATAATATCGTAAGAATGCAAAGAATTACAAGGGTTCCAAAAGTTCAGCACTATTTTAAAGGTGTAATAAATCTTCGTGGTGAGATTATTCCTGTAATGAGTATTCGACTCAAAATGGGTCTAGAAGAGGATGAAGTAAAGCGTACTACAAGAATTATCATTATTAAGATGGAAGGAAATGACGCTGTTGGTTTGTTGGTAGATGAGGTTTTAGAAGTTGTGACTCTTTCTAGCTCTCAAATTGAACGTGTTGTTTATGATTCAAAAGAAGAAAAAGCCAACTTTATTTTTGGCGTTGGGAAAGATAAAGAGAAATTTATTTCATTGCTTGATTTAAACTTAGTATTGGCAGATAAGGAAGGAAATTGATCATCTAGAAAAGAAGGTAAAGTATGAGCACATTTAACTTAAATGACGTATCTCAAGAATACTTTGATGTACTCAAAGAATTGGGGAATATAGGAGCGGGGAATGCGACAACAGCATTGGCGCAGATGCTTCAGTGTAAAGTAGATATGAAAGTACCACAAGTCAAGTTACTTGAATTCAATGAAGTCGGAGCAGCAATGGGTGGTGAGGAACAGATTATGGCCGGAATTTATCTTCTTGTGGAAGGGGATATTACTGGTAGTATTATGTTTTTGCTTGAGGAGAAAGCTGCAAGAGCGTTAGTAAAGCAATTAATGGGCATTTATGCGGAAGAAGGAGAGGGATTTTCAGAAATGGAGCTCTCTGCTTTAAAAGAAATTGGTAATATTATTACGGGCGCATATTTGAATTCATTGTCGGTATTGACGAATTTGAAAATCTTTCCATCTGTTCCTGATTTAAGTATTGATATGGCAGGTGCAATTTTGAGTGTTCCAGCAATTGAGTTTGGAACAATAGGAGATCATATTTTATTAATTCAAACACAGTTTACAGATGAGGTTGAGTTAAATGGTTATTTTATACTGGTTCCTGATCTTGAGTCCTATGACAAAATTATGAATTCGCTAGGCTTTGCGCAATGATAATTGTAGGTTCAGTAAGTTTATAGACTAGGAAAAGTAGGTATTATATGAGTGAAGTAATTAAAGTTGGAATGGCGGATTTAAAGATTTGCGTTAGTCCGGACAGTATTACAACGTTGGGCTTGGGATCTTGCGTTGGAATTGCTATTAGGGATCCAATTACTAAAATAGGTGGATTGGCCCATATAATGTTGCCGGATAGCACTCAGATTAGGGATAATTCAAATGTACCAAAATTTGCTGATACAGGAATAGAGGAGTTGGTCCGTTGTATTGTAAATAGAGGGGGAAGTAGAGGTCGACTAGTTGCAAAAATAGCTGGTGGAGCTCAGATGTTTGCTTTTCAAAACAAGTCTGATTTGGTTCGTGTAGGGGAACGAAATGTGGAGGCTACTAAGAAGAAACTAATGGAATTGAGAATACCAATCTTAGCAGAAGATACCGGATCTAACTATGGACGAACTGTGATTTTCTTTCCGGAGAATGGCAATTTTGTAATTCGCGCTGTTGGAAAAACAGAGACGGTTATTTAATAATATTGATTGAGGTAAAAGATGAATACAAGGCGAATACCGGCCCTGATGACGCTGTCAGCAGGGGCATTGACGAGTATTATTACATTTGTTAAAGGGATTGAAATAAAGCAGTATTTACTCATTTTAGCTCTTGTTTTAGTGTTGTTTTATGCATTGGGAGTTATCATAAAAATGATTTTTGATGTTACAGATATGTCATTACCAAAAACAGAAGAAGAAGTAAAAAATGATGAAGGATCCGTAATCGAAAAAGAAGTACCAAATGAGGGAGATTCTGTGATTACTAAGTCATAAAAATAAGTTTTTACGGAGGATGTTATGGAGGAAATGACAAGAAAAAAACTTTGGGAAGATTATTCTAAAACGAAATCTGCTGATCTTCGTGAAAAAATAATAATTGAATACGCTCCGCTCGTAAAGGTTGTAGCTGGTAGACTCAGTATGTATTTAGGACACAATGTTGAATACGATGACCTAGTGGGTTATGGTGTATTTGGGTTAATTGATGCAATAGATAAATTTGATACAAACAAAGAAGTGAAGTTTGAGACCTATGCAAGTTTAAGAATTAGGGGAGCTATACTGGATCAAATCCGTAAAATGGATTGGATACCACGGACAATTCGGCAAAAACAAAAGAAAATTGATGTAGTTATAAAAGAAATTGAAAATGCCACTGGCAAAAGTGCAACGGATGAAGATATTTCAAAAGCTTTGGGAATCACGCTAGATGAGTATGTGGATTGGCAAAATCAAATGAAGATTACGGGCGTAGTTTCGCTAAATGAATTCTTAGAGCAAGGAAGTGAAATATCAAATGATAAATCAACAATTTCAAAAGGATTTGAGAGTCCAGAAGAAGTTGCCGAGAAGGGTGAACTCAAGAGAGTATTAGGTGATGCCCTACTATTATTAACTGAAAAAGAAAAGAAAGTGATTTTATTATATTATTATGAAGAATTAACGTTAAAAGAAATTAGTAGTATACTCGAAGTGTCCGAATCAAGAATCTCACAGTTACATACAAAGGCTTTGCAAAAAATGAAAAGCAAACTTGGAAACTATTTGGGGTTATTGGCAAGTACATGATGGAAGCAATATGGAGGATTAGCAATGAATGGATATTTTCAATTAGTCATTGATGAGAAGAGTACATCAATTAAACTGGTTCCAGAAACAGACGATGGTGACAAAATTCAAATTAATGAATTGTTGGAATATTTGCAGTCGAGAAAAATAGGACCAGTTGATATTAAAATCATTTTTTCTGCTCTACAAAATCTTAGAGCAGAGACAATTATTCCGATTACAAATAAGCCGGTATATGAAGAATCTGAATCATTTAAACTTGAGATTGCAGCTGATTTAATGTCGGCTGTAATACGTTTTTATCCGCCAAGCACGAATGGGCATAAATTTACAAAAGATGATATCCTAAACGATTTGAAATATAAGCGGGTAATTCACGGAATAAAGGAAAATTGTATAGATGAGTTTTTGGTAAAAAGAGAATATTGTAAAAACTACGAAATTGCAGTAGGAACGCCTCCTATTCATGGTTGTGATGCTGTGATTGAATACTATTTTAATACAGACTTAAATACAAAACCAGCTAGAAATGAAGACGGTTCGGTTGATTTCTTTCATCTGAATACCATTAATCATTGTAAAGTGGGAGATGTATTAGCCAAATTAACACCGGCAACGCAGGGACAAGTTGGGTATAATATTACTGGTGAAAAGATTAAGCCAAGAGATGTCAAAAATTTGGTACTTTCTTTTGGATATAATATTGCATGTTCAGAAGATCGAAACACCTTAACATCTATGCTCAATGGACATGTCTCATTGGTTGGAAACAAAGTGTTTGTTTCGGATGTATTTGAAGTTGAAAACGTTGGAACTTCAACGGGAAATATTGAATCAACAGGAAGTGTTATTGTGAATCAAAATGTTCAGGCAGGGTTTAGTGTAAAAGCTACGGGAAATGTTGAAGTCCGAGGAGTGGTTGAAGGAGCAACGATTGAAGCTGGTGGAGATATTATTATTGCGCGTGGAATGAACGGAATGGGCAAAGGAATTCTGATTGCAGGCGGTAGAGTGATATCTAAGTTTATTGAAAATGCTACGGTGACTTGTGGAGAATATGTAACTGCAGATTGTATTTTACATAGTAATGTGAATGCAAAAACGGAAATTATTTGTGAGGGTAAAAAGGGCTTAGTTGCAGGAGGAATGATTAGAGCTACAAATTTAGTATCCTGCAAAACACTTGGATCTAAAATGGGCGTGGATACAATCGTAGAGGTTGGGGTTGACCCAGCAGTAAAAAGTCGTTATACTGCGCTACAAAAAGAAATTTTTGAAATAGAGAAGAATATAAAAAATATTCAGCCAATTTTATTAGGAGCAACTCAAAAGTTGAAAAGCGGGGAAACGCTTGCACCTGAACAGCTAAAGTATATCCAGTCATTGGCGCTTGCGAATCAGCAGCAACAAGAGCAACTAAAAAAAGATCGTGAAGAATTTTTAGAGCTTGAGGTTGTTTTGAATGGTAGAGCCAATGCAAGTGTTGTTGTAAAAGATGAAGCCTATCAAGGGACTAAAATTGTAATAGCAGATGCTTCTTTAACGCTTAAGTCTGGATTTAGATATTGCCGATTCATATATGATCATGGTGATGTTAAGCTGACTTCATTATAATTGTGTGAAAGGCGGTGTAATATGGCAATTAGTCCATTCGAAATCAATACTTCAATTTCAAGAACACAGGATTTTGCAGCGATGAAGCATGCAGAAGCGAATAAAGCCACATCTGAACAGGGTACCTTTGTGAATCAAATGGCTAAAGAAGTGAGCCAAAAAATGGGGCAAGTTCAAGAAAGCGAGAAATCGGATACAAGAAGTGAGAATTCAGACTCGGATAAACGTGGAAAAAATTCTTATCAGGGTGACGGTGGTCAGAATCGAAAAAAGGATGCAAAGCCAGTTGATGGAGTTGTGATTTCTAAAAAAACTTCGAATTTTGATATAAGTATTTAGTATAAAAGGATGCATAATAACATGCAGCAGGGATGATTATGGAGTGGTTTGAAATTGTATTACTATTAATAGGTGTATTGTTGTTTGTTTTAGGGTTTGTACTTCCAAACGCAGATCGTGGAGTTTCTGGTGATGCCATTAATAAGAGTATTCAAGATGAAGTGAAGGTAATGTTGCAAGAAGAAATCAAGCACGCAAAAGTTCAGATAAAAGAGATTGTAGAAGAATCAGTGGATTATGGTATGGAAAAATCTGAACGCGCATTTGAAAGAATTACCAATGATAAAATTTCTGCTATTTCAGAGTATTCAGATAGTGTGTTGACGCAAATTCATAAAAATCATTCGGAGACTTTATTTTTGTATGACATGATTCAAGAAAAATCTACTGTGGCAAAAGTTCAAGAGCAACCTAAGGGAATGGAGATTGAAAGAACTGTGTCTGAAAGGGTGGAGTCTACAAAAACGGAGCTTGCCAAAGCTGTAACAGTGAAGGAGACTGTACAAGATCAAGATAAGGATGATTTTGTGCCGCTCAATTCAATCATTGGAGAAAAAGAGAAAAAAGTGATTCAACCGGCAAGGAGAGAACCTGAATTGGTTTTTCAAGTGGGAAATCAAGGAAATAAGAATAGTAATGAAAAAATATTGGCAATGTACAATGAAGGAAAGTCCAATATGGCAATTGCAAAAGAGTTAGATTTGGGAATCGGAGAAGTTAAATTAGTGATTGATTTGTTTAGGGAAATCAAATAGAAACGAGGATTACATGAATTTGCGTTATTATTTCAGGGGGCTAGGTACAGGAATATTTATTGCGGTATTAGCGTTACAAATTTTCACGAAACCCTCAATAGAGCAAAACCTATCAGAACAACAGATAAGGGATCGAGCAAAGGCGTTGGGTATGGTTGAAGGACCGGTTTATCTCGAAGAATTAGATGTATTATCAGTGAATGATTTGGTTTCAGAAAATGCAGTGGTTTCGGATAATGCAACTACTCCAGACGATGCATCAAAATCAGCCAATACAACTCAGCCTACTGTAAAAGAACTAGTGGTGGTTGCTGTTTTACCAGGTGAAGGGTCCTATTCAGTTGCAAAGAAAATGTATGAACTAGGTCTTGTGGAGAACGCTGAAGAGTTTGATGAATACTTATGTGACAATGGATATGATAAGAAGTTAGTGGTTGGAAATCATGAAATTACTACTGGAGATAGTATTGATGAGATGGCAACTACCCTGTGTAGGCGTTGAATTGTTTGTTTTGGAAAATGTCACACGATTTATGTGGAAATGTGCTTGTCAATTTAAGGGAAATATGATAAAGTTTTTATGTTGCGATAAAAAACACGCATGCTGATTTAAGGACGGTGTCTGAATAGATAGTCTCTAGAGTTGATGCATGGGGAAGAACAAACCAAATGGAGGATTAGTAATGAGCGTTATTTCAATGAAACAATTATTAGAAGCAGGTGTACATTTTGGACACCAAACAAGAAGATGGAACCCTAAAATGGCTCCATATATTTACACAGAACGTAATGGCATCCATATCATTGATTTACAAAAATCAGTAGGAATGGTTGATGCAGCTTACAATGCAATTTCTGAAATTGTATCGGCAGGTGGAACAGTATTATTTGTTGGAACTAAAAAGCAGGCACAAGATGCTGTTAAAACAGAAGCAGAACGTTGTGGAATGTATTATGTAAATGAAAGATGGCTTGGAGGTATGCTTACAAACTTCAAGACAATTAGAAGTAGAGTGGATCGTTTAAAAACAATCGAAAGAATGTCTCAAGATGGAACATTTGAAGTTCTTCCTAAGAAAGAAGTAATTGCTCTCAAAAAAGAGTGGGAAAAACTTGAAAAGAATCTTGGTGGAATTAAAAATATGACAAGAGTTCCAGATGCAATTTTTGTAGTGGATCCTAAAAAGGAAAGAATTTGTATTCAAGAAGCTCACAGCCTAGGAATCACATTGTTGGGAATTGCAGATACAAACTGTGATCCTGAAGAATTAGATTTTGTTATACCAGGAAATGACGATGCAATCAGAGCTGTTAAACTTATTGTAGCTGGAATGGCAGATGCAGTAATTGAAGCAAATCAAGGTGCTACAGGAGCTCAAGCAGCAGAAGTAGCAACTGAAGAAGCTATGGTTGAAGAAGTTGTAGAAGCATAATTGATTAAATAACTTTTGGAGGATAAGAAGATGGCAGTTACAGCAGCTATGGTTAAAGAGCTAAGAGAAATGACAGGCGCAGGTATGATGGACTGTAAAAAGGCACTTACCGAAACCGATGGAGATATGGATGCAGCAGTAGAGTTTTTAAGAAAAAACGGACAAGCAAAAGCTGAGAAAAAAGCAGGAAGAATTGCTGCAGAAGGATTGTGCAAAGTTTTAGTACAAGATGATCAAACAGCAGTCGTTGTTGAAGTAAATTCTGAAACAGACTTCGTTGCAAAAAATGACGAATTCCAGAAGTTTGTTGAGTCTGTAACGAAACAAGCGCTTGTAACAACAGCAACAAATGTAGAAGTGATGTTAGAAGAAAAATGGATTGACGATCAAGCGAAGACAGTAAAAGAAGTTCTAGTAGAAAAAATCGCAATGATTGGAGAAAACTTAACCATTCGTAGATTTGAAAAAGTAGTGGCAAGTAATGGATGTGTTGTTTCTTACTTACATGGTGGCGGAAGAATTGGAGTTTTGGTTGAAGCGAATACAGATGTTGTAAATGATTCTGTGAAAGAAGCGTTATCTAATATCGCTATGCAAATAGCAGCGTTATCACCAAAGTATGTATCAACTGATGAAATCTCTCAAGAATACAAAGACCATGAAAAAGAGATTTTACTTGCGCAAGTGAAGAACGATCCTAAAAATGCTGGTAAGCCAGATGAAATCATTGAAAAAATGATTGTCGGACGTTTGAATAAAGAGTTAAAAGAAGTATGTTTACTTGAACAAACATATGTTAAAGCAGAAGACGGAAAACAAACAGTAGCTGCATATATTGCTCAAGTTGCAAAAGAAAATAGTGCAAATCTTTCTGTTGTAAAATTTGTTCGTTTTGAAACAGGCGAAGGAATCGAAAAGAAAGAAGAAGATTTCGCAGCTGAAGTTGCAAAACAAATAGGAATGTAATTATTTAAGCCCCTCGCAAAAGCGAGGGGCTTTTTATAGCTATTCTTCTAAAGCGGTTAGTGTTACTAAAACTAATTCGGGGCGATTATAAAAACGCGGAATGTAGGAATCACCAAGACCTCTGCTCACAATCATAGAACAGTTTTCGGAATTATTGTGATAAATACCA
Organism: uncultured Lachnospiraceae bacterium; assembly: GCA_964635395.1. Taxonomy (GTDB): domain Bacteria; phylum Bacillota; class Clostridia; order Lachnospirales; family Lachnospiraceae; genus CAZWNX01. Next base: position 290 of record CAZWNX010000011.1, on the reverse strand, counting down.
CTAACATATTTGGGGAATAAGTTTGAAGAGTTTCCAAATAATCCAGCATTTACAAAGGGTAATCTAAGAATTCCACCATGTATGTGTCCACTTAAAATCAAGTTATACTTATAAGTTTGAATGGAATCAAATGAATCAGCACCATGATATAGAAGAATGTGAAAATTGTTTGAAGAATTCATAGGCAAATTTTGCGTTATACTTTTGGAAGACCATCTTGCACCAGAAAGCTTGATAATTTGATTTTCTATTTCGAGATCCACAGTTGAATTATCTAAATCAGTTATTCC
>CAZWNX010000010.1:37926-41277 GCA_964635395.1 uncultured Lachnospiraceae bacterium | reverse complement strand
GCAAAAACCGAAGGATATTTCAAATATCATTATGTTAGAGCGTATGTGGGAGGGACGAGTTCTAGTGCAAATGGTGCTTGGGCCGATACGGGACGTCAATATTCAAGCGGAAATATAAAACGTACAGCCACGACAAAAAAGACATTAGCGCCATCTAATACAAATGTAGTCAGTTTCTATCCAATGGGATATGCAAAATATGGATCAAACTAGTAATTGTACTATATAAATTTACAAAATGTAACACTTTTGCAGTTTATATTGGGAGATTAGAGAAAACTAATCTCCCAATAATTGTGAGCTGATAAGGAGAGACAAATTAATGAAGAAAATAAGGTTAACGACTATATTTTTGGCATTGATGTTTAATGTTTTGCCAATATTGTCAATACTAATGATCCATAATGTTACGTTAAGTGACACGATTTCAAAGATGGGGAGAGGGAGTTTTGGAAATTCATATTCGTATATTTCGATTAAAAATGCTGATAATTCAAAGGCTGAATTGATATCTATTATGAATGAACAAAAAGTTAGATATACATTGTTTAGTGATGAAGAATTGGACGATGGAAGCGTTGTTAGACATATCTATTTCAATAAAAAGTATGTAAATTTTCCAATGGAGAGTGGTAGATTTTTTAAGACAAGTGATTTTGGTATTAATAACAATGTTGCGGTAGTCGGAAAATTACTAAAAAATCAAATATATACGAGAAAAGGTAGAGACTATATTTCGATAGATAATAAAGAATATAGTGTCTTGGGGGTGATTGGATATAAAAAACAAACTCAGATTGATAATTACATATTTATAAATATGCTTTCTGAGTCTGAAATAAAAAGTCAATTATTTATGGTTGACTACTTAACAAATGTCGATGCAGAAGAAACGTCACAGCAATTTATTGCAAAACTTACTACGAATAATATGGAGGCTGAGTTGTTATCTGGAGGTGAGAATTATTCGGAAAGTCTTATGCCCAAAATTGCTGCTATGACATGGTTTGTAGCTTTGCTGGTAAGTGTTGTAATATGCTTGGCCTTAGTTTCTTCGCAGTGGATTATTTATCAAAAGAGAGAAATTGGAATTCGAAGACTATTAGGAGCATCCATATCTAATATATTTGTGTATGTTCTACGAAAATATATCTGTATTGCTGTGAGCTCTTTTGTTGTAGGAGCAATATACTGCAATGTATTGTATCCTGCCTATTTTGGTTTTTTATTATCTGGTTATAGTATATGTATGTTGGTAATGTTATTGTTTGCATGTACACTTTTACTATGTGCTATACAAGAGCCAATTGAGGAGGTTGTAAAATAGTATGATTACATATGTTATAAGTGATGTACTTAGAATGCTTAAAAAACATAAATTGAATTCGTTCTTAATGATTTTCTTATTGGCAATTAACTTTGTAATTCTTGGTGTGGTTGGTAAAATTCAACAAGAATCAAATGAATCCGCAAACAACTTTGATGAGGTGTACGGAAAAAATGAATACTTCTATACATCTGAGGGGTTATCCGATGGGAATTACTATCAGTATCTTGATGAGTCGAATGATCGAGAATATGCTAAGTTAATGTCATTCAAAGAAAAATTGGAGAAGTCTGAAAAATTCAATTACGCAATGGTGTTTGACCAATCACTCGAAGTTTATGATTATGAAGTGCCAGAAGTATTTTTATATGGATATGAAGATGGAAATGCTGCAGATTCTGTATATGAGAATGCTGGAAAGTTACTATACTATACGAAGGCAGTCGAGGTGAATGATTCATTCTTTGAGATGTTCAATATTACAATTTCTGAGGGTAGAAGTTTTGAAACAGATGATTATAGTTATAGTGAGGGCAAGATCGTTCCTATTTTGCTGGGTAATGCATATAAGGGAGAATTAGAGGTTGGAGATGTTATTAAAGCGGAATATTTGTTTGAAGAGATTGAATTTAAAGTGAAAGGTTTCGTTAGTAGTGATACATACTTTCTGCTACGTAGCAAAGGTGATTTTGAGTCATGTGAACGCTACATTATTATCCCGGCCTTAAATATAGAAAAGGCAAGTAAGTTTTCAAAAATGGTGCTTTTGCAACAAATGTATGGAATAGTTGAATCCAAGATAGGTTATCAAGGAACATTAAAGTTATACCAAGAATATATGCAAGAGAGTGGACTGAAAAACTGGGAGATGGAAGTAGTGGATCCAGATGGGTACAAGAAGTTGGATTTTAATTTGAAGGCATATTCGGAAATGACGGATGAAGTTGCAAATCAGTTTAGATTTTTGTTAGCTATTGTTCTTGTTTTTAGTGTTATTTCAATATCTGTAATCATATGTGGATTTCTAAAAGAAAACATAGTGAATTTTGGAATTGAGTTACTGTGTGGAGGTTCCTTTTTAGATATTACAATTCGTGCAGTAGTGATTGTTTCAGGTATTGTCTTACTTGGAGATATTGGTGCATCTGCAGTACTGTGTATCTTCGAAGTGGGTATGAAAGAATATATGCTGGTACATTTGGTAGCTATAAGTACAATTGTTAGTTCTTGTACAGCCTGTATTTGCTATATAAAAAGTATGAGTATTAGTGATATTATTGGAGGGAAAGAATGAGTTTACTAGAGCTTAGAGATATTTCAGTGACATACAATAGCAAAAAGTCAAATCCAGTCAAAGCGTTACAAAATATTGATTTGGATATTGAAGAAGGTGAGTTTGTAACAATTACTGGTAAAAGTGGATGCGGAAAAACAACATTGCTAAATGTCATTGCCGGAATTCGCAAATCGGATTCTGGAGAATACATTTTTGACGGGGAGAAGATTTCACGGTGTACAGATAGAAAACTTGCTTCATTTAGAAATAAAAATGTTGGATTTGTAGTTCAACATTTTGCGTTGATTCCAGATATAACAGTGCGAGAAAATGTATCCCTGCCTTTAATTTATAAACGTGTTCCACGAAAGTTGACTCATAGACAAGTTGACAAAGTGCTTGAAATGGTTGATGTTATAAGCAAGAAAGATGATTTTCCATATGAATTATCGGGAGGACAGCAACAAAGAGTGGCAATTGCAAGAGCAATAATCGCCTCTCCCAAGATGATTATTGCTGATGAACCAACCGGTGCCTTAGATGAGGAAACCGGAAAAATGATTTTGGAAATATTAAAGCGACTAAATCAAGAAGGAATGACGATAGTAATGGTTACTCATGATTTGGAATTGGCAGAATCTGGAAGCCGGCAGATAAAAATGCGTGATGGCAAGATCATTGGGCAAAAGAATTTGTTGAGTATAAAATCCTAAAGAAGCTAAAGTAATTTCAACATATGCCGATAAAG
>CAZWNX010000010.1:22993-37826 GCA_964635395.1 uncultured Lachnospiraceae bacterium | reverse complement strand
GTAATTGCATGGATGCAAAAAGAAAGTGGATGGACCCATATTCTTTTATGCATCCATTTTTTGTAATAAACTTAAGAAAGTGTTAATATTTACGAAAAAACTGTGAAAATAGTTAAAACCCTTTGAAAAAGATAGGTCTATGCGATATAATGTTTGCGTATGTTTATAATTTTCTTAAAAATGAAACTTAAAAATATGAAAATCATTATAAAGAATAGATTGCGCTAGAAAGGGGCAAGAATATGCAGTATACAGATATAGGAATAGACTTAGGAACAGCCAGTATTTTAGTTTATATAAGAGGCAAGGGAGTTGTTTTAAAGGAGCCAAGTGTTGTGGCGTTTGATAGAGATTCCAATAAAATAAAGGCAATTGGTGAAGATGCCAGATTAATGTTAGGAAGAACACCGGGCAATATTATTGCAGTAAGACCACTTCGTCAAGGAGTTATTTCAAATTATGATGTGACTGAAAAAATGATGAAGTATTTTATTCAAAAAGCACTTGGAAAAAGAACATTTCGTAAACCAAGAATTTCGGTTTGTGTACCAAGTGGTGTAACTGAAGTTGAAAGACGTGCCGTAGAAGATGCAACTTATCAAGCAGGAGCTAGAGAAGTATCCATTATCGAAGAGCCAATCGCAGCAGCAATTGGTGCGGGAATTGATATTTACAAGCCATGTGGCAATATGATTGTTGATATTGGTGGAGGTACATCTGATATTGCAGTAATCTCATTAGGAGGTACGGTTGTAAGTGCTTCTATTAAAACGGCTGGTGATGATTTTGATGAAGCACTTGTTCGATATATGAGAAAGAAACACAATTTATTGATCGGTGAAAGAACTGCCGAAGATTTAAAGATTAAAATTGGGTCAGCATATAAAAGAGCTGAAATTGATACACTTGAAGTAAGAGGAAGAAACCTAGTAACGGGTCTTCCAAAAACGGTAAAAGTAACTTCAGAGGAAACAGAAGAAGCTTTGAGAGAAACTACATTACAGATTGTTGAGACAATTCATAGTGTATTAGAAAAAACTCCACCCGAACTTGCAGCAGATATTGCAGATCGTGGAATTGTATTAACCGGAGGCGGAAGCTTACTAAGAGGGTTAGAAGATTTAATTTATGCAAAAACTGGAATTAACACCATGACCGCAGAAGATCCAATGACATGTGTTGCGATTGGAACAGGTAAGTATGTAGAATTCTTGGCAGGATATAAATCAGACAATTTTTAATAATGATGAGGTGGTTGTATGGTAAAAGGATTATATACGGCATATACAGGAATGGTAAATCAACAAAACAGAATGGATGTGTTGACCAATAATCTTGCTAACTCTGCAACTACTGGATATAAAAAGGAAGGTTCTACAAGTCAATCCTTTGATTCAGTCTTAGCATATAAGATTAAAGATACAACCTATGCAGCAAGAGCGCAGAAAATAGGTACAATGAATCTTGGAGTCAAAATTGGAGAAAACTATACAAACTATGAACAAGGATCTTTTCGTTCAACGGGAAACATGTATGATTTGGCATTGTCGGGACCTGGTTTTTTTGCACTAGAATTTACAAATAAAGCGGGTGCAACATCCACGAAGTATACTAGGGATGGATCATTCACCCTAAATACGCAGGGGTATTTGGTTAATAAGGATGGAAATTTCTTGTTGAATTCAGAAGGAAGAAGGATTCAACTAAACCCAATGACGGACGCATCCGTTGATGAAATGGGAAGAATTTACCAAAATGGGAATGTTGTTACAAGAGTCGGATTGACAGACTTTGCTGATTATAACTATTTAGAGCATTATGGTGAGAATTATTATGAGCCAGTTGAAGGAGCTACTACAAAAGCAGCAACAGCAATGGTTAATTCTGGATATTTAGAGATGTCAAATGTTCAAGTAGTCAATGAAATGGTAGAGTTAATTAGTGTTACAAGGGCTTATGAAAGTAATCAGAAAGTTGTTCAGACAATTGATTCTTCGTTAGAAATAGCAGCAAATCAACTTGGTAAATTATAGGAGGTGAAGGGATATGGTTAGATCATTATGGTCTGCAGCATCAGGAATGATTGCGCAGCAAACAAATGTTGATACAATTGCAAATAACCTATCCAATGTAAATACGACTGGTTACAAAACAGAAGTGGCAGAATTTAAATCACTTTTATACCAGAATTTACAATCAAAGACAACAACTTCAAATGCTGTTGTGAAACCAATATCAGCGCAAGTAGGACTTGGTGTACGAAATTCAAGTATATCTTCCGTATTTCGTCAAGGGAGTATGATTGCTTCGGAAAGTAATACTGCATTTGCGATTGATGGAAAAGGTTTTTTCGCTGTTAAGGGTGGGGATGGAAACACCTACTATACGCGCAATGGTAATTTTCAGTGGTCACTAAGTGGAGCGGGGACCGCATTGACAACGTCGGAAGGCTATCCGGTTATGGACTCGACAGGTAAACCAATCGTTCTAAATTCTTCTTATGTAACCTCCAAAGTAACAATTTCTTCAGATGGATCGTTAATGTATCCAGATGCAACAAATAATGCGCAGCCAATAGGTATCAAAATTGGTGCGTTCCAATTTCAAAATCCAGCTGGATTATCTAAAAAAGGTAGCAGTATGTACGAGGTAACACCAGCGAGTGGTGCTGCGATTAATGAAGCAACGGCTGCTAATGTTGAAAAAAGTGTAATTGCTCAAGGATACTTAGAAGGATCAAATGTTCAAGTAGTTGATGAAATGGTGAATATGATTGTGGCTCAAAGGGCCTATGAAATGAACTCAAAAGCAATTCAAGCATCGGATGAGATGATGAGTCAGGCAAATCAATTAAGACGTTAGTCTTAACACATTGAGGTGAGGTTATGGAGATATCAAGTATCAATCAGTTATCAGGCGCTCAGGGAGTGGAACCTAATTCAAAGACGCAGGGTTCAATTGAAAAATTAAAGAGTGCAAATTTAAGTAGTGCAAATGAAAAAGAATTGATGGAAGCCTGTAAGGATTTTGAAGCCTACTTTGTGGAAAAGATGTTTCAGGAAATGAAAAAAACGGTTCCTGAATCAACAGAAGAAACGGGTTCCTCAAAGACTATGATGGAGTATTTTGAAGATGGTTTGGTTCAGGAATATGCGTCTAGTGCAACACAGACACAGAGTTTAGGGTTAGCACAAGTGTTGTTTGAACAGATGAAGAGAAACTATGGATTATAAAGCGTTATAGGCTGTCAATTGGCGGCCTTTTTCATTATTCAATAAATGGATTAATCTGTTTAGTGTAATATGGGGAGGTATTTTGGAAGAGATCACAGGCGTAGTAGAACATATTATATATCGAAATGAAGATAACGGATACTCGGTATTTGCATTTGATACAAATAGCCAAGACTGGGTTGCAGTGGGTAGTTTCTCGACACTTAGCGAGGGTGAATCGTTAAGATTGCATGGTGAAGCCTGCGAACACCCAATCTATGGGGAGCAGTTTAAAGTAGAGAGCTATGAGTATATTGTTCCATCGGATGAAGAAAGTATTTTGCGATATTTATCATCTGGAGTGATCAAAGGGATTGGACCTGCGATGGCGAAAAGAATTGTTGCAAAATTTGGCGATAATGCGCTTAAAATATTGGAAGAAGAGCCAGAGTGCTTAACACAAGTAAAAGGAATAAGCGAAAGAATAGCAATGAGTATTGGTGAACAAGCTAGTCAGAAAAGAGATATAAAAGATGCTTTATTATTCTTGCAAAACCTAGGTATTAGCAATACAATTGCATTCAAAATATATGAAACTTATAAAATGGCGCTTTATTCTATTATGCGGGAGAACCCATATCGTTTGGTAGAGGATATCCAAGGAATTGGATTTCATATCGCGGATGAAATCGCATCACGTGCGGGAGTTAAAAGTCACAGTGAGTATAGAATAAAAAGTGCAATTTTATTTTTGCTATCTAAAGCAATGGGACAAGGGCATATGTATTTATTGTTTTCTACTCTTTTGAGAGAAGCAGTGCTGCTCCTTGATTTGCAAGCATCACTAATTGAGGTGCAAATTCAAAATCTTCAAATGGAGTACAAAGTATTTATTAAAAAGATTGAAGGGGAACAGGGCGTTTTTTCTGCAAGTGCTTATTATTGCGAAATGGGTTGTGCAAAAAGACTCGCTGATCTGAATAAATATGGTACGATTAGTTTAAGCAAAAGAAGCATGCTAAGTGTTCGGGTGTATGAAAAAATCGAAGAGTATGAACGAGAATCAGAAATTCAGCTTGATCCCCTTCAAAAAGATGCCATTGTTAAAAGTGCTTGTTATCCAATTCTAATTTTGACGGGTGGGCCAGGAACTGGAAAAACAACAACAATTAATACAATGATTCGATATTTTGAAGAAGAGGGTTATGTGATTGCTTTAGCGGCACCAACTGGAAGAGCTGCCAAACGAATGACACAGGCAACTGGATATGAAGCAAAAACGATTCATCGCTTACTTGAGTTAAATGCTGGAGCCCTAGAAAACGGAATGACACCAAAGTTTGAAAGAAATGAAGACAATCCACTAGAGGCAGATGTTGTATTAATTGATGAGTTATCCATGGTAGATATATTCCTTTTCATGGCACTTCTTAAAGCAACTGCAAATGGTGCGAAGCTAATCTTTGTGGGAGATATGAATCAACTTCCATCCGTAGGACCAGGACGAGTTTTAAAGGATTTGGTGGATTCAAAGAAGTTTGAATGTGTTGAGCTACAAACAATTTTCAGACAGGCTAGGGATAGTGATATTGTTATGAATGCACATTTTATTAAAAATGGCAAAAAACCAAAGTTAGACAATCAAAGCAAAGATTTCTTCTTTCTCCCAAGACAAGATCCACAGGTTATTTACAAGCACATGGTGCAATTGATTCAGGAAAAGCTTCCTAAGTACGTAGAATCAACTTCTAGTGAAATACAGGTTTTAACACCAATGAGAAAGGGGCCTTTGGGTGTTGAAATGCTCAATAAGATTCTTCAAAACCAACTAAACATGGAATCGGATGCAAAGAAAGAAAAGAAGGTTGGAGATACGCTCTTTAGAGAGGGCGATAAAGTAATGCAGGTGAAGAATAATTACAAAATAGAGTGGGAAGTTAAAGGTAAAAATAACATTGCGATCGATTCAGGAGTCGGCGTGTTCAATGGTGATATTGGTCGGGTGATTGAAATTAATTCATATGCAGAGTATATGTTGGTGGAGATGGATGAAGGTAAGCTCGTTCAGTATTCCTTTTCTCAACTTGAGGAATTGGAATTGGCATACGCAGTTACGATTCACAAATCACAGGGGAGCGAGTATCCGGCGGTGATTATTCCTATATTGGGAGGGCCTAAGATGCTTTTGAATCGAAATCTATTATATACAGCTGTAACAAGAGCTAAAAAATGTGTTACGATATTAGGAAGTGAAGAAACAATTCTTGAGATGATCGAGAATGGACAGGAACTTAAACGTTACTCAGATTTGAATAATGAAATTGTTAGAAATTTTGAAAGTGAGGGAATTTGAAACTTAAAGAACGAATTGTAAATTTGATATATCCTCCAAGATGCCCTCTGTGTGACACTCTAATGCCAAAGGGACCGGGACTGATTTGTCTAAAATGTTCACAAAAGAGACAATATATTACATCAACCATTTGTCTGAAATGCGGAAAACCAATCTTAGAATCTGAAAACAACTTATGCAATGATTGTACGAATCGAAAACATTACTTTGATCGAGGCTGGGCGGTTTTTGTATATGATAATCAAATCAAGAAGTCCTTATATCGTTTTAAATATGGAAATAGGGCTGAATATGCGCAGTATTATGCAAATCAAATCTATGAGAGATATAATCATTTAATGATGAATCTTGGAATTGATGCATTGATTCCAGTGCCCATACATCGGGCCAAAATGAGTGAGAGAGGCTATAATCAGGCTGAGGAAATCGCTTCTGTTTTAGGTAGAAAATTGAAAATACCAGTGTATTCAAAGTTGCTGATTAGAACAACAAATACTAGGCCGCAAAAACTACTTTCCGTGCAGGAACGGGAAAATAATTTGAAAAAGGCTTTTAAAATAGGGGAATATGATGTAAAATTAAATACGATTATGGTTGTGGACGATATCTATACTACGGGAGCCACAATGGATGCAATGGCAAAAGTATTACGTGCAGCGGGAATAAAGAAGATTTACTATATTGTTGTTGCAATTGGAGAATATAATTAACTGGAGGAATGATTATGGATGTAAAGAATTGTAAAAAATGTGGGCGTATTTTTAATTATGCACTTGGACCAGTGATTTGTCCGGCGTGTAAAGAATCAATGGAAGAAAAGTTTCAGGAAGTTAAGAAGTATATTCAGCAAAACGGATATGCTAGTATGAATGTAGTATCTGAAGAGTGTGATGTAGAGACTTCTCAAATCCAACAATGGATACGTGAAGAGCGTCTTCAATTCTCGGATGATTCACCAATTAAAGTAGCCTGTGAATCATGTGGTAAAATGATTGGAAGCGGACGTTTCTGCGAAAAATGTAAAAATGATATGACGAGGGGACTATCAAGTGCTATGAGTAGACCAAATACTATTCAAGAGCTTGATCGTAATGCATCAAGAAGTGCAAATTCTAATAAAATGCGTTTCTTAGATAGGGATGATAAATAAGGAGTTTCTATGCTTAATGAAGAAAAAGTCAAGTTAATGACCAAAATGGCAGCGTATGAAGACAAGGAAGGGAAAAAATTCCTGACGATTGGAAGTTTTTTTCGTGGAGATTATATTAGTTTCCAGGTAATAAAGTCTTTGATTGCCGCAACTTTGGCTTATGCAATATTGTTTGGTATGTATATTTTTTATGACTTTGAAGTATTTATGCAGGATATCTACAAAATGGATTTGCTTGAATTCGGGAAGAAAGTGCTACTTTATTATTTCATTTTTGTTGTTTTTTATGGATTATTATCCTATGTAATTTACTCAATTCGGTATAGCAAAGCAAAGAAAAGTCTTAAAAAGTACTTTTTTCGACTAAAACAATTATCATCCATGCAAGATATAGAGAGTAGAAAATAAGGATAAAGAGGTAGAACATGTCTACGTTATTGGAAATTAGGGAAACTATGAAACAAATATATACAAAGTATGAGATTTATATTACTCCCGTACTAAAGTTTATTTTATCATTGTTTACTCTGTTATTAATTAATTTAAACTTAGGATACATGAGCAAACTGAATAGTCTTTTGTTAGTATTAGTAATTTCACTAGCTTGTTCGTTTCTCCCAATTAATTTAATTATTGTGATTTCTGCAGGCTTTGTATTGGGGCATCTTTATGCTGTGTCGTTAGAATGCGCGATGATTGCATTTGCATTGTTCACGCTGCTGTTTTTGTTGTATTTTAGGTTTTCGCCAAAAGATACATTGGTTATTTTATTGCTTCCGCTGTGTTTCCTTTTAAGGATTCCTTATGTTATACCAATTGCAGTAGGCTTAGTAGCATCTCCTGCATCAGTGGTATCTGTTTCTTTTGGAATTGTAGTGTATTACTTGATTGCGTACATCAAACAGAATGCAACTGCATTAAGTTCTATGGATGCAGACAATGTGGTGGCAAAGGTCAAATTTATTGTAGACGGGATGCTGAACAACAAAGAAATGCTGGTTGTTGTGATTGCGTTTTCAGCGGCACTCGTTTGTACGTACTTAATTAAGCGTATTTCTATGAATTATTCATGGATTATTGCTATGAGTAGTGGTACGGTATTGAACATTATCTTTTTACTTACAGGGGACTTGATGTTTGATACAAATATATCGATTTTTGGTTTGATATTTGGATCATTTGTTTCGATTGCGCTCTTGATGGTCTTGCAGTTTTTTGTATTCAATGTTGATTATTCAAGAACCGAGTATGTTCAATTTGAGGATGATGAGTATTTCTATTATGTAAAGGCAGTTCCTAAAAATACGGTTGCAAAAACCGAGAAAACGGTGAAGAAAATCACGAGTGTTATATAAGGAACTAAGAATGAGGTAAAGATGGAACGAGTTGCCAATTTTTCGGAAAAATATTTGACATCGTTACACATTCCTAAAATTATTGTGTGGACGGACATTGTGGAGATAATCATTATCTCCTTTTTGGTGTATCAAATTTTTGTCTGGGTCAAAAACACAAAAGCATGGTCTTTGTTAAAAGGGGTTATTGTAATCTTGGCGTTCTTACTTGTTGCAGCACTTTTTCGCATGACTACAATTTTGTGGATTGCGGAACGAATTTTTTCTTTAGCAATCGTTGCAGTTGTGGTGGTTTTGCAACCGGAACTAAGACGTGCATTAGAGCAGCTTGGGCGAAAAAACATATTTAGTGCACTACTTTCGTTTGATTCCACGAAAAATCAAGAAGGTCGTTTTTCAGATAAAACCATTAATGATATACTAAAAGCAACCTATGAAATGGGAAAGGTTAAGACAGGAGCGCTCATTGTTATTGAAAACAATTTGCCGCTTGTTGAGTATGAGAGAACAGGAATTGAAGTGGATGCATTATTAACAAGTCAGTTGCTGATTAATATTTTCGAACACAACACACCACTTCATGATGGAGCGGTGATAATCCGTGGTAATCGTATTATTTCTGCGACCTGTTACCTACCACTTTCGGCCAATACTGAGTTGTCAAAAGATCTTGGAACTAGGCACCGAGCAGGTGTTGGAATATCTGAGGTTACAGACTCACTCACAATAATAGTTTCGGAAGAAACGGGGCGCATTTCGGTGGCACATGAGGGAGTGCTAATTCGCAATGTGGATATGGACACAATGAGGGAAAAACTTATTCTACTCCAGAATAAAGGCGCTGATGAAAAGAAGCGCAAGAAATGGAAAGGAAAGGTGAAGTATGAAAAAAAATCTCATAATGAATAATTTGTCATTGAAAATACTCGCCTTATTAACGTCGATTTTGCTTTGGGTAATCGTTATCAATATCAGTGACCCGGTTTCAGATACAACAATAAGCGCAGTCCCAATAACCATTGTGAATGCAGATTCGATAACCGATAAGGGGCAGATTTATCAAATTAGTAGTGATGCAGCTACGGTTGCAGTTACAGTATCTGCGAAAAGAACGATTTTGAGCTCAATTCGTAAAGAGGATATTCGCGCAAGTATTGACCTAGAAGAATTAGCAAACAAAACAGGGAGCGTTAAAGTGCGCTTAGAATCTACGAAGTACACTGAGGAAATCGAAGCTTTAAAAGCTAAAACAGAGTACATTGACGTAAAGGTTGAAGAATTATTACGAAAACAAATTATTATTGCATCCGAAGTATCAGGCGAAACCAAAGAGGGATATGTTATTGGTGATGTTACGATGGATCAAAATGTGGTACGTGTTTCTGGTCCTAAATCAATTGTTGAAAAAGTTGACCGCGCTACAGTTGAGGCTTCGGTTTTAGGTATGGACCGCAACATGAGTACGAATTCAGAAATACGGCTGCTTGACGCAAAAGGAAATTTAATCCAATCAGATGCATTATCAAAGAATATCGTTAGCGTAAGTTTGTTGGTTGAAATTATTCCAACAAAAGAAGTCCCGATCGTATGTGAAGTGTCAGGAACACCTGCACCGGGATATATTGTAGGAGAAAAAGTACTGGTGAATCCTGAAAAGGTGGTGATTGCTGGAAAAGCAAATCTATTAAAAGATATTTCTAAAATCACTATACCAAGTACAAGTATTAGTTTAAATGGGAAGAGTGATAACTTTACAACAAAGGTTGATATTTCTTCATTTTTAGAAAATGGTGTTAAGCTTGCAGATGCGAAGGCGGATACAATGGTAACAGTACTTGTAGAAATTGAAGAAAAGGAAACGATAACATTAGATATTCCGGTAGGAAATCTAAAGATATCGGGGCTGGATGAGGAATGGGAGCCGACGTTAGTTTTGACAAATAATAAGCTTCTAGTACCTGTTGAAGGACGCAGCGCTATTATAAGTGATCTTCAAGGTCAGGGAATTAAGGGAACGATTGATTTTGAACAGTATAAGGCTGAAATGGCGATTGATCGATGGAGCGAAAAAACATATGAAATTCCACTGCAACTAGAATTGGAGCAAGGGGTTAATGTAGTTGCAGAATATAGAGTTAAAGTGAAGTTGAAAAAGAAAGCAAAATAGAATGAAGGTTAAAGGGTAATTAAACATTTATGGGCAAATTATTTGGAACAGACGGTGTGCGTGGAATTGCGAACGAGGAGTTAACACCATTATTAGCAATGCAACTCGGACAAGCAGGAGCGTATGTCTTAACAAAAGAAAAAGAACACAAACCAACTATTATGGTTGGCTGTGATACAAGAATATCCGGAGATATGCTTGCAAATGCATTAATGGCTGGAGTATGTTCTGTTGGAGCAAACGCAGTTTATGTAGGAGTTGTTCCGACTCCAGCAGTTGCGTATTTAACGAGAAAGTATAAAGTGGATGCGGGTGTAGTGATTTCGGCATCTCATAATCCAGTTGAATTCAATGGTATCAAGTTTTTTGATGAGAATGGATACAAATTACCAGATGAATTGGAAGCGGAAATTGAAGAATTATTAAAAGATAATTTATCACAGATTAAACTCCCAACGGGAACGAGCGTGGGAAAAATCAAGTATCGTACAGATGCCAGAGAAGAATATATCAATCATGCCATCGTTTCGGTTCCAGTTGATTTGAAGGGCAAGAAAATTGTTGTGGATTGTGCTGAGGGAGCGGCATATTATACCTCGGTTGAGGCATTTAAGGAATTGGGAGCAGAAGTTGTCGCGATTCATAATATGCCAGATGGTACAAACATTAATTCAAATTGTGGATCGACGCACATGGAAGAGTTAATGGCAAGAGTTGTTTATGAAAAGGCAGACATTGGATTGGCATTTGACGGAGATGCGGATCGTTTATTAGCGGTTGATGAAAAAGGAAATCGTATTGACGGTGATCAAATCATGGCGATTATTGGAAATCATATGAAGGAAAATGGTCAGCTTAAGAAGGATACAATTGTTGCAACTGTTATGAGTAACCTTGGGTTTTTCTTGATGGCAAAAAAGCAAGGAATTGAAGTGTTACAAACCAAGGTTGGAGATCGCTATGTTTTGGAAAAAATGAAAGAAGTTGGGGCAACCTTAGGTGGAGAACAGTCGGGCCATATTATTTTGCTTGAGCAAAATACAACTGGAGATGGATTGTTAAGTGCACTTCATTTATTGAATGTATTAGTGTCATCAAATAAAACGTTATCTGAACTTGCAAGTATTATGGAGGTGCTTCCACAAGCACTTATTAATGCAAAAGTTCCTACGCATAAGAAGGATAAATATATGGAATATCCAGAAATTGCAGAAGCTATTGACAAGTTGATGGAAAAATATGCTGGTGAAGGTAGGGTGCTAATTCGCCCATCAGGTACCGAACCATTAGTGAGAGTTATGATTGAAGGAAAAGATCATAAAATGATTGAGAAAGATGCTAAAATGCTAGCAGATTTGATTCAGGATGTGATGCTTTAAAGTACTTGAGTAAATACTGGAAAAATGGTATAGTAAGGATAGTTCGTAGCGTTGGTATGCCAATTTAGGAACGGTTCTTAATAGTATATATTTTGGAGGATAACAATATGGTAAGTCAAAAAGTGGTTATAAAAAATCCGACAGGACTACATCTAAGACCGGCGGGCATTCTATGTAAAGAAGCAATGAAATTCAAATCCTTGATAACATTTTCTTTTAGGGATAATACAGCAAATGCAAAAAGTGTATTGAGTGTACTAGGTGCATGTGTAAAATGTGGAGATGAAGTTGAATTCGTTTGTGAAGGCGAAGATGAACAAGACGCATTGAAGTCATTGGTTAAAGCTGTAGAAAGTGGACTCGGAGAATAAGAACCGATTCGGCTCATCTCTAGGATGAGCCTTTTTTGTTGTAATAAACAATTTGAATACAATTCAGTATAGAGAAAGTATAATGTGATACGGAGGTGCCTATGTTAAATTATAAGAAATACAAAAAAAATCCAGTAGTCAATTTTGCTACAAGGACCTGGCCCAATGCAGCAATTGAAAAAGCACCAGTTTGGTGCAGTGTTGATTTGCGAGATGGAAATCAGGCATTAATTGAGCCAATGGTAGTGGAAGAAAAGATTGAATTATTCTCCTTTTTAGTAAAACTTGGGTTTAAGCAGATTGAAGTTGGATTTCCAGCTGCTAGTCAAATTGAATTTGATTTTTTAAGACAATTAGTTGATCGAAAACTAATTCCAGAAGGAGTAAAGGTTCAAGTGTTAACACAATGTCGTGAGGAACTAATTGAACGTACATTTGAAGCAATTGAAGGCTGTAAAGATGTGATTGTCCATATCTATAATTCGACCTCAACACTACAACGAGACGTTGTTTTTAATATGAATCAAGATGAGATTCGAGAAATTGCGATTGCGGGCACCAAAATGGTAAAAGAGCGAGCTAAGAACTTCCCAGGTAACATTACTTTAGAGTACTCACCTGAAAGTTTTACTGGAACAGAGCTGGAATTTGCATTGGCAATTTGTACAGATGTTATTCGTACATGGGGAGCGACAAAAGACAATCAAGTAATTATTAATTTGCCATCCACTGTGGAAATGGCAACTCCAAATGTATATGCTGATCAAATAGAGTGGATGCATAAACATTTTGAGAACAGAGATAGTATTATTATTTCACTTCATCCACATAACGATCGAGGAACTGGAGTTGCGGCAGCAGAACTTGCAATGATGGCTGGCGCGGATCGTGTTGAGGGAACCTTGTTTGGGAATGGAGAGAGAACAGGGAATGTAGATATTTTGAATCTTGCCTATAACATGTTTTCACAAGGAATTGACCCTGAATTAGATTTAGAACGTGTGAATGAGATTGTTGAGGTTTATGAACGTTGCTGCAAACTTCCTGTTCACCCACGCCATCCATATGCTGGAAAACTTGTATTCACGGCTTTCTCTGGATCGCATCAAGATGCAATCAATAAGGGAATGAAGGCAATGCGTGATCGTAACCAAGAGTATTGGGAAGTTCCATATCTACCAATTGATCCAGCAGACATTGGACGTGAGTATGAACCCATTGTCAGAATCAACTCTCAATCGGGTAAAGGTGGAGTGGCATTTATTATGGATTCCTATTTTGGGTTTAAACTGCCAAAGGGTATGCATAAAGAATTTGCAAAAGTGATTCAGGCCATCTCTGAAAAGCAAGGTGAAGTATCAGCAGAAGAAATCATGGGGGCATTTCGCAACGAGTATCTAGAACGAAAAGAGCCGTTACATTTTAAGAGAATTCGAATGGACGATTTGAGTGAAGAATCGGATACTGAGTTTGATACAAAAGTAACTGTATATTACACGGATCATGGTGTTGAAAAATCATTTGAAGCAGTTGGTAATGGTCCGATTGATGCCGTTAAGAGGGGTATTGAAGATTCGCTAGGACAAAAGATCAAGGTACTTGATTATGAGGAGCATGCACTTCAAAGTGGTTCAAATTCACAAGCGGCAGCATATATTCATATGTTAGATACCAACGAAGGTAGTGTCACTTATGGAGTTGGTATAAGTAGTAACATAACGCGAGCTTCTGTTCGTGCAATGTTTTCGGCTATGAACCGACTTGGCCTTGGAAATGAATAGGCCTTTCAATCTCTCAGTGGATAATGGATGATAAAATGAAACTAGTCAAAACGATTATGAGCAAAAACTATATCTGGCTACCAATGATAACCCTGTTTTGTTTAGCAGGGTTTATTGGTAGTTTATTATTTCCCAATAAAGTTCTTGATACATACCCAATCAATGTTAAAGAGGAGGCAAATGATAGTGCTAGAATAGTACCACTTGGTAATGATAATGCGATTATTTATGAGCTGGATACGATTTATATTGGTAAGGATCAGGGAGAATTTTGTGGAATTCAGGTTTATTTGTATAAAGCAAATGAAGAATCAATCCAAGGGAATTTGCTGTTGTCTGCATACATAAGAGAAGAAGGACAAACGCAGGACGAGTATTTGAAAAATCCGCCGGTCAGTGTAAATCGATACGCGCTCACCACAATGGCAAATAATCAGGATGTATTTCTTCCAATTCAAAATGAGAAAGAAACGCAGGGGAAAATCGCACTGGTTTTTGGCTATGAGCCAAGCGAACAAGAAATGCAAAAGAGTACTCAAAAAAGTAGTGAGAGCATTGCGACAGCGGCGTCAGTGGGACTTTGGGGAAACAAAAACATTCCAAGCCAAACGAGTACAATCGTCAAAAACAAGGGAGAATACAAGGCATTTGATGGCTCCATTAAAGCAAAGTATGTATATGCTAAAAATGGGTACCCATTCTTATATGATTTTCGTTTGTGGACCTTTTTGTTTTTTGCAGTAACGATGAGTGCGTCATTTACTTCATTGAATCTTAGGAAGAAAAAAAGGAGTGAATTATGAAAAAACGAATTTCTATTTTACTAATCCTTCTTTTTGCAGCTACGTTACTTTTGGAGGTATTTTTCTTTAATTTCAGCAGTGTTTTTGAAAAGAAAGATACTTTCGAAATGAATTTGTCCAAACAGTCAAATCAGATTTCTATCGAAACGACGGAAGAATTATATGAACTTGAAAAAAGTGAGCAAAACAAAATTATTGTAGAACGAGACAATGCAAAAATTCTTGCGCAGCATTTTGGAACAGAGTACATAGAGTCCAAAGA
>CAZWNX010000010.1:16785-22893 GCA_964635395.1 uncultured Lachnospiraceae bacterium | reverse complement strand
AATGCAAAGGCAGACGCTTTTGACATTGTTATGCTAACAAACTATGAGGAATCATTCAGTTTGCCAGAGGATTTAGTCGCACAGGCACACAATGATTTTTCATTTAATGCATTGCGATTCTTCTTTTTCTATTTTACATTTGTGATCTTTGGTTGTATTTTTCTTTCAAAAGAAAGTATTGGAGCAAAGCCGGAGTGGTGGTTTGCTGCAATCTGCTTTTTATTAGGATCAGCAATGATTTGGGGAATTGGAACCAATCAAGTCGGATTTGATGAGCACATACATGAGAAGCAGGCATACGAGTTGTCTTTTGTTGGAACGGTCGAAACAACAGAAACAGCAATGCAAATGATTGGCATGCGCTTACCTTGGTTTACCAATCTTGAAGAACGTAAATTAGTAGAGGCTTATGAACAAGAAAATCACGATTATAGCTGGGCAGATTTATCCCATAAAAGTATTCTGGTAAGAGCTGAGAATAGAATATATGCGGGAATGGCACTTGGATTCAAATTAGGCAGACTATTCAAGCTAGATTTTGCAACTACACTGGCACTAGCGAAGTATGGAAATTTGATTCTTTATATAATCATTATGTTTTTTGCGATTCGATTGGCAAAATCCTACCAAATGTTGATGACGACAATTGCACTATTACCGAATAGCATATTTATTGCATCGCAAATCAATTATGATGTTGTTGTGAATGCATTCTTGCTATTAGGAGCGGTGATTTTAACCAATGAGTTATTAAATCCAAATGAGAAATTAAAGCCACTGAATTTATTTGTGATGTTATCCTGCTTTATGATGGGAAGTATTTCGAAACCAATCTATATTGTAATTGCATTGATGATTGTCTTCTTGCGAAAATCAAAATTTCATAATCGTACTCAAGAGATTTTCCTCAA
The DNA here is from genome assembly GCA_964635395.1 of uncultured Lachnospiraceae bacterium. Lineage (GTDB taxonomy): Bacteria > Bacillota > Clostridia > Lachnospirales > Lachnospiraceae > CAZWNX01. The sequence goes on along the minus strand of CAZWNX010000010.1, from coordinate 21,982 downwards.
ACTATCCATTCTAGCAATCGTTGGATTGATGCTATACAACATTGTGAAGCCTATTCCATTCTCTGGAGGAGAGCGGATTGTTACAGATAGTTTGTTATATGCTGGGGATAAGCGTAATCCTGGAACCAGTTTTATGGGACAAATACAGTTTATTCTTTCAAGTCCACTAGAATATACGAAGATTTTATTAACGTCAATGGGTACAATGTTCTACGATTATTTGACTGGACGAGCAAGATTTATAGGGTTTGCGTATTTGGGAGCAGTTTCTGGAATTTGGACATGGCTTATGATACTAATCGGATTGTTTACCACGATATTCTGCGTTGAACAAGAGAAAAAGCAGACAATTGGAAAGTATTATTCTTTTTGGAACTTACTCATGATCTTTGGAACATCTGCGCTTATTTTTACATCCCTTTATATAAGTTTTAATCCGGTTGGAGATACGTCTATTGAAGGCGTTCAGGGAAGATATTTTATTCCACTATTTCTATCTTTCTTTTCTTGTTTCTTTGGGTTTAGAAAGAAATTATCCATATCTTTACAATTGCGTAATAAAATTGTGTTTTTGCTACTTTGCGCATTAAACATTGGAATGATATTTGTATTTGTATATCCGAATAACTTGTAGAAGTACTAGTAGGAGAAAAAATGGCGAATGAAATGATTAGTGTAATTGTTCCGGTATATAAAAGTGAGAATACGTTAACACGATGTGTTGAAAGTGTTCTATATCAGACATATACAGATTATGAAGTTTTGTTGATTGTAGATGGACCACCAGATCAATCCGGAATCCTGGCACAATCTTTGGAGTCAAAACATCCAAAAGTCAGGGCTATTTACCAAGAAAATCAAGGTGTATCAAAGGCTAGAAATCGTGGTATTTTGGAAGCAAAGGGTGACTACATTCGATTTTTGGATAGTGATGACTATTTGAGTCCAGATTCACTAGAAACCTTACTGGGTGATATGAAACAAAAGGAATGCGATTTTGTTGTGGCAGGATATCACCATTTGTATTATGGGCGTGACATTTTGAAACGACCGTCGTTAAGCGGAAACTATGAAGTGATAAAGTGCCAGAATACAATTTTAAAACTATATGAGCAGGGTTTCCTAAATATGCCTTGGAATAAACTATATAAAAAAGACCTCATAAAAGATGGTTTTCCAGCGGAGATGAATCTTGGAGAGGATTTGATTTTTAATCTACATTACTTGAAATCTTGTAAAACCATTGCTGTTGTTCAAAAGCCAGTATGTTATTATGTTCAAGATGAGAAGGGGTCATCGTTATCAACCAAACGGCGAGAAGATCGAATGGATATTGCATTCCAGTTGTGGAAGCAAACGAAATTTGCATTATCGAGTATCTATGGAGACGGAGAATTCTTAAGACTTCCCGAAAAGATACTTGTCAAATCGCTTTTGGATGATCTAATGGAAGCCAGCTTTGACACTGATTATACAAAGCAAAATTATGAGGAACTAATTCGTCAGTATTATCATCAATATCTTTCGTTTTTGAAAAAAACAGATGAAGGATTTCAAAAAAAACAAAATTTGAAGTATCAAAAAATAGATTATGCGTTACTTTATTCGGCACTTAGAAGGGGCAGTTTAAAACAATTATCCAGACAATTACGTCTACGAAAAAAAATTCTTACAGTATGTAAACTGCGATGATATGTGTTGTGTCATGAAAGGATGAACGATGGAACCAAAAATCTCTGTGATTATACCTATTTATCAAGTGGAAAAATATTTAGAGCGTGCCATTCAATCGGTCCTTGATCAGACATATCCAAACTTAGAGATTGTTTTAGTGGACGACGGATCTAAGGATCGTTGCGGTGAAATATGTGATCTATTTGCAGAGAAATTCCCTCAAATCAAAGTACTTCACAAAGAAAATGGAGGACTTTCAGATGCCAGAAACGCAGGATTAGAAATTGCGTCAGGAGAATGGATTGCTTTTTTAGATAGTGATGATTATTATGCAAAGGATTTTTTGTCTACATTGTATATGGCGGCAATAGAAACGGATTCTCAGGTCGCAATTTGTGCATACAAAGTAGTGAAAGATTTTGAACCATTAGACGAAGAAGAACCAGGTGATTTCTTGCCAGATTATCAGGTGTATTCAAGAGAAGAACTGTTGTGGAATATGTATGATTCGATTCATCCACAGGCCACCTATTTTATCGTGGCGTGGAATAAATTGTATCATTCGTCCCTGTGGAAGGACGTGCGTTTTCCAACTGGTAAAATACACGAGGATGAGGCGACTACTTATAAAATCTATGATTTGACAACGCAAGGGGTTTATATCAAACGACAATACTACGGATACTACGAAGCCCCTGAAAGTATTACGCGGAATCAGTTTAGTTTAAAACGTTTAGAGTGGATGGAGGCATTGACCAATCGGATTGATTATTTTCACAAAAATCAAAGAATTGCGTTAGCACTTTTGGCCCAAAAAGCAAGAGCAGATGCATCAATTCGATACTATTATCGCGTTCCACAAAAAGATTTAGAGAGCTTTGAAGCTAAGAAATTACTTAGAAGCTATGTGGAGCATGCGGTTCATCAAAAAATGCCATCTCATGAGGATGATCATGAACAAGAAGTTCTCAAAGTTTACTCCATGCTTCGCAAATCGAAATCTGGCTACCGGTTGTTTCTAAAAGTGCCGGGTTTATATAAAAAATATTTACAGATTGTATGGGGAGAATTCAAATGAATCAAGAAGGTGTATCAAATATTAAAGTATCCATTGTTATTCCTGTTTATAATATGGAACGTTACCTAGAACGTTGTATGGAAAGTGTTTTAAAGCAATCATTAGAGGAAATAGAAGTCATTTTAGTGGATGATGGCTCGATTGATCGTAGTTCACTTATGTGTGATGAGTATGCAATCAAGGATTCAAGAGTGAAGGTTATTCATCAAGAAAATACGGGATTAACTGGGGCGTGGAAGGCTGGAAGTAGAGTTGCAAGGGGTGAATATACAGGCTATGTAGATAGTGACGATTTTGTGCAAAGCGATATGTATGAAAGACTTTATCAGCGGGGAATAGAACAAGGTGCGGATATTGTCTGTTGTGGAATTCATCATATTTATGAAGAAGAATTGACCTATGCTCCGTGGGATGAACAAATGGAGCTTCCTAAGGAAAACACTACGATTGAGGAATTGAAGGAGGAAGTATTTGATTCCCTTATAAACAATGGATCTTTTATGGGGCGTAGACTATTAGCCAATCGTGTAACAAAGATTGTTAAAACTTCAATTGTGATTAAAAACTTGGATTTGTGTAATGATGAAGTAACAATTGGAGAAGATTTTCAATTTTCCCTTGCAATGCTTCTTTCGGCTAACAAGATTTCAATTATACGAGATTTTTATCCATATTTTTATTATATGAACATGAAATCTATGACCATGCAATATGATCCTAATTATCTAAGTAAAATTAAGATTATGAAAGAAAATCTGACTAGAATATCCAAAGAAAAAGATGTTTATGATTTTGAACTGCAGATCATCAATGATTTTCTGTGCCTTGTGATTCTTCAGGTAAAGGGTTGTATCTATAAACGAAAGTTTCTTCCTTACAAAAGTATTCGGGAAGATATTCGAACTATTTGTAAAGATTCAAAGGTAAAAGAAGCAATTCGAAAGCACTACATGCCAAATTTATCGTTTGCCGAAAAGTTATTTATCTATTTGATGGATAAAAGTATGTATTACTGTATCTATTTATGTGTAAAGATTTATTTTAAATAGTGAATGATATAAGAAAGGATTGAATAATGGATAAAAAGCAGCCAATGGATTTTGCAAAAAAAATAGGATATCCCTGTTTGTATCTTTTAGTTCTAGGTTTTGTTGCATTTTTGGCATTTTACAAATTAGGCCAAGCATTTGTAAATCCATGGGATGAGGCGCAGCATGGAGTGAACGCTTACGAACTGTTTCGCACAGGAAAACTCTTTGAGACAACCTATGCTTATCAAACGGATTATTATAATTTGAAGCCCCCAATGAGTGCCTGGGTTACAGCTGTGATATTTCGAGTGATTGGACCAAGTGTATTCTCGCTTCGTTTTGCATCGGCGTTTGCCTATGTGGTTTTGGTTGCGATTGTTGGTTTCTTTGCAAAACGTTATGGGAAGCTTGAATCCCTTATGGCAATGCTATTTCTAAGTTTAAACACGGTTGCATTTGAATATCATATGATTCGTTCAGGTGATGCGGATAGTCTCTATGTATTGTTTTTTACAATTGCAATGCTATGTATGATGAGTATTTCTAAAGATCATCGATATCTCTATGGATGTGGCCTGTTTTTTGCATTTGCTTTTTTAACAAAAAGTTTTCATGCCGGTGTCATTGTGATTATTGGTGGGTTATATCTGATCTTGACAAAAGAGATTGTGAAAATCAAATGGATAGAATGGATGAAGTTTTGTTTGTCCTTTATGATTCCACTTATGATATGGGGCGTGGGAAGGTTTTTTGTAGATCGTTTTGGTTTTTTTAGGGAAATGTATGAGGTCGATGTAAAGGGGCGCTCAGGAGAAGGGTTTGGTAGCCATGAAGGCGGATTTCTATACTATTTCCAATATTTTTTTGGAGAAATGCCAGAAAAGAATGGGCAAATATTTATTTACTCAATTGCTTTGGTTATTATCATTATGGGAATTCTTTTGTATAGCCATGTGCTTAAGAAGGAAAACCATACAAAAATAATTGGGTATGTTTTGTGGTTTTTGGTACCAATGCTTGCTTTTTCGGCAATTAAGACAAAATTAGTATGGTATGCCTATCCGAGTATGATTCCGATATTGATGTGTGCGGGTATTATTCTTGCGAAAATCATTCAGTCAAAAAAGATCCATTTATTGGCGAGGGGTATGGTAGCTGTCCTGAGTGTTGTGATTGCGTTGCATTATGGAAATCAAATTTTTGAGAAAATAGAGCAGCAAAAAGGAAATGAATTTCAAATGTTTTTAATGGAAGCTGCCAAGGATAATCCGATTCCACTTGGATCTGTCTACCTATACCTACCAGGCGATGATGTACTAGACCTAAAGGGGTATCAGGTTAATTGGAGTAAGCAGGATCGCTTTATTTGTGAAGCGTATGGTGATTACAATCCTAAAGATGGTGGTTTAGAAGC
>CAZWNX010000010.1:12148-16685 GCA_964635395.1 uncultured Lachnospiraceae bacterium | reverse complement strand
AAACAGAAGTTAGAGCAATGGAATCAAATGCACCTACTTCAATTTTATGATGAGTTGGCTGAAGACGAAAAGATATCATTACTTAAGCAAATAGAGGACATTGATTTTTCTGTTATAAAAGGTGATGAGGAATCTTTAATGGTTCATAAGCGAGGCGAAATAACGCCCCTTGAAGCAATGCAGATGAATGATATAAAAGAGCGGAAAACTTATTTTTTTGAAATTGGGAAAAACGCTTTAATAGATGGTAAGGTAGCAGCAGTACTGCTCGCGGGAGGAATGGGAACGAGACTTGGTTCTGAGGATCCTAAAGGTATGTACAATATAGGGATTACAAGGGATGTTTTTATTTTTCAGCGCCTTGTTGAAAACTTGCTAGATGTGGTGAGAAAAGTAGGGTGCATGATTCCTTTATATATTATGACGAGTGATAAAAATCATCAGATTACCGTTGATTTTTTTGAAGACAAAAATTATTTTGGATATGACAGGAGTTTTGTTCGCTTTTTTAAGCAGGAGATGGCGGCTGCTACAGATCGAACAGGTAAAGTGTTGCTCGAGCAGAAACATATTATTTCGACTTCTCCGAATGGAAATGGTGGATTTTTTAAATCCATGGCAAAAGAAGGTATTCTTGATGAAATATCAGGAAAAGTTGAGTGGCTAAACGTATTTTCGGTAGATAATGTATTGCAAAGGATTTGTGATCCCTGTTTTGTTGGAGCGGTTATCGATGCAAAGGTCAGTGTTGGATCTAAGGTTGTTAAAAAAACCTGCAAGGAAGAACGTGTGGGTGTGATGTGCTTAGAAGATGGAAAGCCTTCCATAGTGGAATACTATGAACTGACGCAGAACATGCTAGATGAAATCAATGATAAAGGAGAGCTTGCATATAATTATGGTGTAACACTCAACTATTTGTTTTCAGTTGATAAGCTAAAGAGTATCTATCAAAACTCATTGGAGCATCATGTTGTCAAAAAGAAAGTGAATTATATTGATTCGATGGGTGAAATGGTTTATCCAGAGGATGAAAATGCATATAAATATGAACAGCTGGTTTTGGATATGATTTATCAACTAGATAGTTGCTTGGCTTATGAAGTTGAACGAACCTATGAGTTTGCGCCAATTAAGAACAAAGATGGGGTGGATTCGGTGGATACAGCGAGAGAATTATTGATTCAAAATGGATATTCTTTATAAAAATTGGAATGCTAGATCGGAGAAAAAAATGAAAATTTTGGTTACAGGTGGAGCAGGTTTTATTGGCAGCCACACAGTCGTTGAATTGCAAAACGCGGGATACGAAGTAGTTGTACTTGACAATTTATCAAACTCTAGTAAAGAATCGATTCGTCGTGTTGAAGAGATTACTGGTAAAAGAGTTGATTTTTATGAGGGAGATATTTTAGATAAGGCATTTTTAGAGACATTATTTCAAAAGGAATCAATTGATAGTGTAATTCATTTTGCTGGATTAAAGGCGGTGGGTGAGTCGGTTGAAAAGCCGCTAGAATATTACTATAATAATATAACTGGGACAATTACACTGTTACAGGTGATGAGGGACTACGGTGTTCGCAAAATTGTGTTTTCTTCTTCGGCGACAGTTTATGGAACCCCAGAAATCATACCGGTAAATGAAACTTGTAAACGAGGCGAAATAACAAATCCATATGGTCAAACAAAAGCAATGCTAGAGCAGATTTTAACGGATCTGCACATTGCGGACCCTGACTTTCAGGTTGTTTTATTGAGATACTTCAATCCAATTGGTGCACATATTAGCGGAAGAATTGGTGAAAATCCAAATGGTATTCCAAATAACTTGATGCCGTATATTACCCAAGTTGCCGTTGGAAAGCTGAAATGCTTAGGTGTGTTTGGAAATGATTATGATACAAAAGATGGTACTGGAGTGCGTGATTATATTCATGTTTCGGATTTGGCAAGAGGACATGTAAAGGCAATTCAGAAAATCAATGAAAATCCTGGATTGAAGATATATAATTTGGGAACAGGAATTGGGTATAGCGTTCTTGATATTGTGAATAGTTTTGAGGAAGCTACAGGGATTGAGATTCCATATGAGATAAAACCACGAAGAGCAGGTGATATAGCAGTCAATTATGCAGATGTATCATTGGCAAAAGAGGAGTTAGGATTTGAGTGTGAATTTGATATTATCAGAATGTGTAAAGACGCATGGAGATGGCAAAGTAATAATCCAAATGGATTTGAAAACTAAAAAAATGCTGTGGAAAGTAATTGTTCCACAGCATTTTGTTTTTTAGAATTATAGGCCGATTACATATTGATACATAAAGATGAAGTGACAAAAACTTCCTGCCATAATAAATACATGGAATATTTCGTGAGACCCAAAATACTTATGTTTATTGTTAAAAATCTCAAGTTTGAGTGCATAGATTACGCCTCCGACTGTATATAAAATACCGCCAATGAGTAGCCATAAAAATGCAGAGAGGGGAAGTGTTTTTACGATGGGACCAAATACTAACAAACAAAGCCATCCCATTGCAATATACAAAACAGATGAAAACCATTTTGGACAGTAAATCCATAGAGCTTTAATAACAATACCCAACAAAGCAATTGACCATACAATAATGAGAAGCGGATATCCCCATTTGTGATCTAATACGACCATACAAATCGGCGTATAAGACCCGGCTATTAAGACAAAAATCATCATATGATCTACTTTTTTTAGTTTTTTGATTTTTTCCGGACTGCTTGTAACACTATGGTAGGTTGCGCTTGCTCCATATAATAGAATCATACTTACAATAAAAATGGACATAGCCACTAAATATTGAGGTCCCTTTGTTGCAGATTTTATAAGTAAAGGAATTGCAGATCCTGCGGCTAAAAGCATTGCGGTAAAGTGTGTAATCGCACTACCTGGTTCACGAATTGAAAGTTGCATTGTACACCTCCATAAATTGTATGTAGTAATGAAAACTACTTGTTCTATAATTAGATACTACAACAAGAAGAGAGGGTTGTCAAATAATAAATAGATTGAGGAAGATTAATTTTTAATCTTCCTCAATCACATGAATTTCTAAATAGTCAAAATCAATAGGTTCAATAAAACAATCCTTTGTAAATTTCGTTTTTCCATAGATCTTGAAATCCTTTACAACACTATCAAGCCAGATAGGATGAGAAAGATCCAAGGAATCACAGGCTTCTTTTAGACAGTCAAAAACTTTTTGTGTACGTCGGTTTGAAGAGTGGTTTTCGATAACTACATCTTTCATTAAATGATTACTTGTCCAAATTTTGGCCCAAAGTCGAAACATAGGATTCCTCCTTAAGTGGATGATTACATAATATAGTGGAAACAAAGATATTGTATCAAGATAATGTGTTATTCACAAGAAACCTTAAAAATTTATTAAAAAATTGTGTATTTTGCACATTTTTTGCTAGTATGTGATATAATAATATAGAAATTGTGACAGAAGGGTAGGTGACGATATGGAGTTTACACCGGAGAATAATAACGGGGTTGACAGTTGGAAAGAAGTGAATCTCGTTTATAATTCGGCATTGAAAGAGATTAATACAAAGCTAGAAATTTTAAATGACGAATTTCAACATGTTCATCAGTATAATCCAATCGAGCACATCAAATCTAGGATTAAGAGTCCAGAGAGTATTGTGAAAAAGTTACGAAAAAATGGATATGAATCAACCATAGAAAATATGGTGAAACAAGTGAATGACGTTGCTGGAATTCGAATTATTTGTTCGTTTACATCAGATATTTATCGCATAGCAGAAATGCTGATTAATCAAAATGATATTAAAGTGATTTCGGTAAAAGATTATATTCGAAATCCTAAGGCGAGTGGTTATAAAAGTTATCATTTAATTGTAACGCTTCCGGTATTTTTATCGGATCGAATTGTTGATGCGAAGGTTGAAATTCAAATTCGAACAGTTGCCATGGATTTTTGGGCAAGCTTAGAGCATAAGATCCACTATAAATTTGAGGGAAATATTCCTGAACATATAAAAGAAGAGCTTATTGAATGTTCTATGATGGTTTCGGAATTGGATGCCAAAATGATGGATCTAAATGATGAAGTACAATTGTTAGATGTAAAAGATAGTTATGTATAAAAAGTGCCCTTGGGCACTTTTTTTATTTTGTCGCCATATTGTCCCCCATAAATGAGGAGTGCCGAGATATCTTGCGGATATCTCGGCGATTATGAAAAAATTTATCTATATGTGTAATGAAAAACATTACGTAGATCAATTTGATAATATGATTGTACCAATTGAATATGAACAATATATGAACAAATGGTAAACAATAAGTAAATACACACAAATAATGTAATAATTGACAATAATATTCGTGCAAAATGCACAAATTGGAATGTGAAATTGTCTTTGAAGTGGAATGAAAGTGGGTGTTTAATGATTCATTTGCTTTGTTTTCTTTTCCATATACATATGCTGGTCTGCCAAGTGAACAGAGTTTTGGACTTCGTTC
>CAZWNX010000010.1:10571-12048 GCA_964635395.1 uncultured Lachnospiraceae bacterium | reverse complement strand
CGATTGTAAATATTTGTCATTCGATCATGATAATTTTCGTAAGAAAGAATTTGTATTTTCTTTTGATACAATTTTTCGTAATGACACATTTGGTGTAAAACAATTGACACAAAGACAATAATGCATGCTCTAATAATAATTTGTGGGTCATAATCCTGTTTCATAACAAATTCTACGAAAATATGTTGCATGGCAAAAAAACACCCAACAAATACGGTGTAGCGAGAATACCAAATCGAAGTTAATGCAATGGATATGTAGAATAAGTGAGTATATAATCGATCTGTATCAAAAGATATGGGAACAATAAAACCAATAGCAACAATCGATAGAAAGATAGAAAAATAGATTGAGAGTCTCTTCATAGATGTTCCCCCTTCATCCTAAAGGCCATACCAAATTATACCAAAAATATATAAATATTGCTATAATAAATGTATCCATTATACAGATCGGTTGTTTGTTGTAAAATCCTAAAAAGAGTGTTAAAATGAATCTGTAATTTTGTAGAGTGGATTAATTTTATAATGAAATGAGGGAATCATGGATAATTTTATTGATAAATTGGCAAAACGATTTAATGCAGGGGAAATCATTAAGGCAAATGCGGCAGCGGAAGAGCGTGAACTTCAAAAGCAAAAAGAGCGTGCAGCTGAATATGAGCGCATGATGCAGGAAATGAGACGCTTGAACTTAAAGAATATTGAAACAACGGAACAAGTCTCTCAATTAATAAAGGCAGGAATTGAAGGCTTTGAAGAATATGACAAAAAGAGTTACTTGGGCGATCAACAGCTTGAGGACTTTAAAAAGGTGTTGATGGACACCTTATCAGGTGTTGAAGAATTATCAGGTCTCAAACAGGAGACTGATAAACTTTCAAAAGAGATGTCTTATTATCGTACTGAAATAAAAGAAGAAATCAAAAAGCAGCTTACAGAGGTTTCCCAAAAACTTGAGCAAATTGAGCAAAGTAATAAATCCTCAGATTTAACAATGGCACTTGTTCAACAAGATGAACGAATGAGTAATTTGATGAAGGAATTACTTAAGATGAATCGAGAAATATCGGACGAACTCGTGCGTGAAGGATTAGCGCAGCTGAAGGAGGATCAAGTACTGACCCGCCAAAGCGTACTAAAGATGGAAGGAACAATCGCTGCACAAACAACAGATTTTGATGCATTGCAAAAGAATATAGAAGAGTTTGTTCATAAAGAAAATGTAAAAGTATATCGTAATGTTCAAGCAGTAGTTGTGGATCAGACAACACAAAAAACAAGAGAGATTTCGGATCAACTAAATGATGTAGGGAAAGCTCAAAAATCCCTTGGATTTATTCGTATCGTTGCAGTTCTTGGCTGTTTGTTTGCACTAGCAACGCTCATTCTTGAAGTATATCCAATGATACTCAAACTATTGTAGGATGGAAAGAGGACGAAATGGGAAAAGTTCAGTTTAAACCAGGAAATATGTT
>CAZWNX010000010.1:6867-10471 GCA_964635395.1 uncultured Lachnospiraceae bacterium | reverse complement strand
AGCGCAAATTGTAAAAGCACCACTTATTAAAGAATGTCCTGTGAATATCGAGTGCGTGGTTACAGATTGTATTCCTTTAGGGACGCATGATATGTTTTTGGCAAAGGTGGTTGCGGTTACTGCAGATGACGCATATATGGACGAACATCAGAAATTTCATTTTTCAAAAGCAGATCCAATTGTCTACTCTCATGGCGAGTACTATACTTTGGATAAAATGTTAGGTACATTTGGATATTCTGTTCGCAAGAAATAGAGGAATCCATAATTTGAAAACAACTCAATCCAGTACGGATCGGAGTTGTTTTTTTGCAGATACAATCAGCGAGAGCATGCTTTTGCAGGGCCTGCGTTTCAAAAATGGAAACTTTACAATTGATATGAATGCTGATAGAATGATTTAGATTATAGACAAAGGAAAGCGAACTCATGAGAAACTCAAAGTATGGAAAGAGTATTTCAATTGCATATATAAGGACTTACGTATGGATTCTTCTATTTGCGTTCCTGTTTTTCCCAGTTGTATCTTTTCCCAAAAAGGAAGAGGCAACACATTTCTCACTGAATGTTAGAGGTGAGGTGGTAGGTACAATCAATGACATTTCTAAAGCAGATGCATTAGTACTTGAGGCGAGAAAGAGGTTGGCTGGAGAAAATGAAGAAATTGTGTATGTAGATGCAGAATTTGAAGTTACACCAATGTCCTCATTTTTTGCAAAGACAAGTACGGATCAAGAGGTCATCGAGAATATCTATGGTGTATTAAAAGGAAATGTTCTTGAAACAAAACATAGAGCCTATAAAATTAAAATAAATGAGTACACAGTGAATGTGAAAGACTGTAATGAGGTGCGACAGGTTTTGCGAGCAGCACTCAATAAGTATGATACAAAAGGATTGTTTGATGTAAAGTTGGAAGTTGATCCTCGTAGAGAGCTCTCGGTGTTGACGACGATTGTTTATCCAAAAGGTGACTCGATGAATGAACAAAATCTGTCAGCTGGAGTCGAAGCAAGATTTGATGAGGTGTTGGGGAAAATTGTTAAGCCGGCGGCTAGTTTTGAAGAATATGCATATGGATTAACGGAGATTGATTTCGATGATGAAGTAGAGGTTGTTGAAGCGTTTTTACCTAAAGATGAGATTACACCACTCAATGATGCTATTGAATACATTACAAAAGATCAGGAAAAAAATACAATCTATGAGGTAGTTGCAGGAGATACCCTATCTGAAATTGCGCTCACCACAAATGTACCGCTTGATAAGATTATTGAATTGAATGAAATGTTAGAAAATGAGAACTCCATTATACGTGTGGGGGATGAATTAATTGTTACGATACCAGAACCGGAATTGTCGGTTGTGAGAACGGAAACAGTATACTACGAAGAAGATTACGACCTTGAAACAAAATACATTTATAATGATAGTTGGTATACCAATGAGTCTGTAACAAGGCAACAACCTTCTGCTGGGCATCGTAATGTTGTGGCAGATGTTGTTTATAAAAACAAAGCAGTGAAAGAAACGACAATTTTAAAAGAAGAAGTTACTATGCAGCCAGTTGAGAAAATTGTGGAAGTTGGTACAAAAACTCCACCGACTTATATTAAACCATTGTCTGGAGGACGAATGAGTTCGGGATTTGGAAGAAGATGGGGACGTATGCACAAGGGAATTGATTGGGCAACACCAACTGGAACAGCTATTATGGCTTCTTGTGGAGGTACTGTAGCAAGAGCTGGGTGGGCTAGTGGATACGGCTATGTGATTTATATTAATCATGAAGATGGAAGACAGACTAGATACGGGCATTTGAGCAAGATTTTGGTGAAAGCTGGAGACCGAGTTAAGCAAGGTCAAAAGGTTGCATTATCTGGAAATACAGGAAGAAGTACGGGACCTCATTTACATTTTGAGATTCTGATTAATGGGTCCCAAGTCAATCCATTGGCTGAGATCAATAAGTAAATAATTTGCAAATAACTTGAAAGTGGTATATAATTGCTTCAAGATGGAACCACAAATACAATTTTGAGGTGTAATATGGAACAATATGTAATCAAAGGTGGAAATCCCCTTGTTGGTGAAGTTGAAATTGGTGGAGCTAAGAATGCAGCATTAGCAATCCTTGCGGCAGCAGTCATGGCGGATGAAACGGTAACCATTGATAATTTGCCAGATGTACGGGATGTGAATGTTTTGATTCAGGCAATGGAAAGTATAGGAACGATTGTTACAAGAGTGGATCGACACACTGTTAAAATCAATGGTTCAAGTATCCATTCAAACACAATAGATGGAGACTATATTAAAAAAATAAGAGCATCATACTATTTGTTAGGAGCTCTTTTGGGAAAATATAAAAAGGCTGAGGTTGCACTACCAGGTGGATGTAATATTGGAAGTCGCCCAATTGATCAGCATATCAAAGGATTTAAAGCGTTGGGAGCTAAAGTAGAGATTGCACATGGACTAATTTCAACTCAGGCTCAGAAGTTAAAGGGAAGCCACATCTATTTAGATGTTGTTTCTGTGGGAGCAACGATTAATCTTATGATGGCATCTGTCATGGCAGAAGGATTGACAATTCTTGAGAATGCAGCGAAAGAACCGCATGTAGTAGATTTGGCAAACTTTTTGAATAGTATGGGTGCAAATGTGAAAGGCGCTGGAACGGATGTAATTCGTATTCGTGGTGTTGAACGTCTTCACAAGACAGAATACTCCGTGATACCAGACCAGATTGAAGCCGGAACATTTATGTTTGCAGCAGCAGCTACGAAGGGCGATGTAACGGTTAAAAACGTAATACCAAAGCATTTAGAATCGATCAGTGCTAAATTGATGGAAATTGGTTGCGAAGTTGAAGAGTCAGACGATGCAGTTCGTGTAGTATCTTCGAAACCACTTACACATACACATGTTAAGACATTGCCATATCCAGGATTTCCAACGGATATGCAACCGCAGATTGCTGTGACGCTTGCTTTATCAAATGGAACAAGTATTGTTACGGAAAGTATTTTTGAAAATCGGTTTAAGTATGTGGATGAACTTACTAAAATGGGTGCAAATATTAAGGTAGAAGGGAACACAGCGATTATTGATGGTGTCCCAAAATATACGGGTGCAAGTATTAGTGCTCCAGATTTGCGAGCAGGAGCAGCTCTTGTAATTGCCGCGCTTTGTGCAGAGGGATTTTCGGTTGTTGACGATATCGTATATATTGAACGTGGATATGAAGGTTTTGAATTGAAACTTCAGGCGCTTGGAGCTCAGATTGAGAAAGTGGGCAATGAAAAAGAAGCGCAGAAATTCAAATTGAAAGTGTCTTAAAGAATCGACTAACTAGGATAAATACTATAAATGACATAATAAAATGGCCCTTAGATTGATGGAATTTTCAATCTGGGGGCCTGAATTTTTTATAAGATTGCATCAATATAGAGAGATGACTCTTTGGATAAATCAATAAAAGAAGAGGATGTTTTAATCATTGGACGACTTAAGTGACTTTTATTGATGTAAATGATTTCGCCAATTGTTCCATCGTTTAGTCGGACGCGATTATTCATATATGTGAGAACAACATTTTCTA
>CAZWNX010000010.1:0-6767 GCA_964635395.1 uncultured Lachnospiraceae bacterium | reverse complement strand
TTGATGATATCATCTGGAATAGCGAGTTTTCCTAAATCATGCAATAAACCACAGGCGGTCGCGAGTTCGATGTCATCTTTGCTCATCATGAGCCAGCCAGCGAAAACGTTGCAAATCAAAGATACATTAAGACTGTGTGCAAAAGTCAAATCATCGTAGGTACGCATGTTATGAAGCATATTAAAAAATTGTGCTGCACCAGTACTTTTTTCGAAAAGAGCAATTGTGTCCTTTAGCATATTGGATAAATCAACAGGGGCACCTTTTTCAACAATATCATTTAGGTTTGAACGAAAACGATCCAAGGTTTCATCGAAACTTTTTTGGAATTCCTTGAATTGTGGACTATTCTTGATGATTTTTGAGAAAGGCCATTCGTCCGGATTGCTATCGTCAGGATCTAGAAGTTCGAATTCAATTTCGGCCGTTGATTCTTCTATTCGAATAGTTAAAATGGAGTATAATTCAAGCCGGGTAATGGCTTTATCGTTCAATGTGAGACCTTTTGACAGAATCAGCTGACCATTATAAGTATAAACATCTTCTGCAGTTATCATACCTGGAACTAGTTGGGAAGTTTCTAAACGCTTCATAGGCATTTTCTCCGTAATCGTCATTAAGTACAAAAGTAGTGTCTAAATTATAAGGTTTTATGTACAAAATGTCAAGAAAACAGCGAATTTTTCATGGTATATCTGGAACTATATAAACGCAAATTGTGATTGACGAATTCGTGAAAAACATTTAAAATAGGAGCGTAGAAAAGAATAAATGTTTTTCTCTTATTTGGAGTGATGGAGATACAAAGGATCTGTGAAATCACGGCAACCCCCTATGGGAAGGTGCCAACCTGAGCGAGCAATCGAACAATAAGAGGATCTAAGTTGAATTGGGTCCGCTTAGGCGGATTTTTTGTTTGGAACAAAAGAAAGGATAAAAATATGAGCGAATGCAAATTAGAACGTGTACTATTTACTTCAGAATCGGTTACAGAAGGTCATCCGGACAAAATGTGCGATGCGATTTCGGATGCTATTTTAGATGCGATTATGGAACAAGATCCAATGAGCCGTGTGGCATGCGAGACATGTACAACAACGGGATTGGTTATGGTAATGGGTGAAATTACAACAAATGCCTATGTAGATATTCAAAAGATAGTTAGGGATACTGTTCGCGAAATCGGATACGATAAGTCGGAATATGGATTTGACGCCAATACTTGTGCGGTAATGGTTACTTTGGATGAACAATCAACAGATATTGCGATGGGTGTAGATCAAGCACTTGAGGCAAAAGAACATCAAATGACAGATACTCAGCTAGATGCAATTGGTGCTGGAGATCAGGGAATGATGTTTGGGTATGCATCGGATGAAACCCAGGAATATATGCCTTATCCAATCGCTTTGGCACATAAATTGGCACTTCAATTAACAAAAGTTCGTAAGGACAAAACGTTGACATATTTAAGACCGGATGGGAAAACACAGGTTTCGGTAGAATATGATTTATCTGGTAAACCAAAAAGATTAGCAGCTGTTGTTCTTTCGACTCAGCATGATCCGGATGTTACCCAAGAACAAATTCATGAAGATATTAAGAAATATGTATTTGACGAGATTTTGCCAAGTGAGTTAGTGGATGACAAAACTGAGTTTTATGTTAATCCAACAGGCCGATTTGTAATTGGTGGACCGCATGGAGATAGTGGATTGACGGGTAGAAAGATTATTGTTGATACCTATGGTGGATATGCAAGACACGGTGGCGGAGCGTTTTCGGGGAAAGATTGTACAAAAGTAGACCGTTCAGCTGCCTATGCAGCAAGATATGTTGCTAAAAACATTGTAGCTTCAGGTCTGGCAAAACGTTGTGAAATTCAATTAGCGTATGCGATTGGAGTAGCACATCCGATGTCAATCATGATTGATACATTTGGTACTGGAGTGTTATGTGATGATCAATTAGTGGAGATTGTTCGTAAAGAATTTGACCTTCGTCCAGCGGGAATTATTAAGATGCTTGATTTAAGAAGACCAATTTATAAGCAAACATCGGCATATGGACATTTTGGTAGGAATGATCTTGATTTACCTTGGGAAAAACTTGATCGAGTTGAATCATTAAAGAAATATTTATAATATTATATAATAAGCAAACAATGCAAAGGGGCAGATTTCGAATCTGTCTCTTTTTCTTTATAAAAAGGATAAGAAGTGCTATACTATTTTTGGAAAAGAGTCTTTAGATGATGAAAAGTTGGAGAGATAGATTATGGCATTTACACACTTGCACGTGCATACGGAATATTCTTTACTAGATGGATCGAATAAAATTAAAGAATGTATTAAGCGCGTAAAAGAGCTAGGAATGGATAGTGTTGCAATTACAGATCATGGTGTTATGTATGGCGTAATTGATTTTTATAAAGCGGCTAAAGAAGCGGGAATCAAACCAATTATTGGTTGTGAAGTATATGTTGCTCCTAATTCACGCTACGACAAGGAAGTGAGTGGTGGTGAAGAACGATATCACCATTTAGTGTTGTTGGCGGAAAATAATACTGGTTACGCAAATCTTATGAAAATCGTTAGCAGGGGGTTTACCGAGGGGTTCTACTATAGACCACGAGTGGATATGGAAGTTTTGTCACAGTTTCATGAGGGAATTATTGCTCTTTCCGCTTGTTTGGCTGGAGAAGTGCAGCGTTATATCATGAAGGGGATGAACCGCGAAGCGAAAGATGCGGCAATCAAGTATGAAACTTGTTTTGGCAAGAATAATTTTTTCTTAGAACTGCAGGATCATGGAATTCCAGAACAAAAGACGGTAAATGGGGTGCTTTTAAATATTAGCAAGGAATTAGATATTCCATTAGTGGCGACCAATGATGTTCATTACACTTACGAAGATGACGTGAATCCACATGATTTATTATTATGTATACAAACAGCTAAAAAAGTCGCTGATGAGGACCGTATGCGCTATGAGGGTGGTCAATACTTTATTAAGAGCGAAGAACAGATGTTAGACCTGTTTCCTTATGCTAGAGAAGCTGTATTTCGAACTGCGCAGATTGCAAGCAGGTGTCAGGTGGATATTGAATTTGGCGTCACGAAACTACCAAAATTTGATGTGCCAGATGGATATGATGCATTTGGATACTTGAGATATTTATGTGAAGAGGGGTTAAAAAAGAGATATCCAGACCAATACAAAGTGTATCAGGAGCGCTTAGACTATGAACTTGACACGATTCAAAACATGGGCTTTGTAGACTATTTCTTAATTACCTGGGACTTTATACATTATGCACGTGAAAAGGATATTATGGTTGGACCTGGAAGAGGTTCAGCAGCAGGGAGTATTGCATCCTATTGTCTTGGTATTACAAATATTGATCCTATGAAGTATAATCTTTTGTTTGAACGATTTCTTAATCCTGAGCGAGTGTCCATGCCTGATATTGATATTGATTTCTGTTTTGAGAGAAGACAGGAAGTGATTGACTATGTAGGAGAGAAGTATGGGCATGATAAGGTTGTTCAAATTGTTACATTTGGTACCATGGCAGCAAAAGGAGTAATCAGAGACGTTGGAAGAGTTTTGGATTTACCATATGCTTTTGTAGATGGGATTGCCAAAATGATTCCCAATGAACTTAACATTACCATTGAGAAAGCGCTGTCTTTGAATCCTCAGCTTAGAGAACTATATGAAAAGAATGAACAGGTTCAGTATCTGATTGATATGAGCAAGCGACTAGAGGGATTACCAAGGCATACGAGTATGCACGCCGCTGGAGTTGTTATTTGCCAAAAAGCCGCTGAAGAATTTGTTCCTTTGTCAAGAGCATCAGACGGGTCCATTACAACTCAATTTACAATGACTACGCTAGAAGAATTAGGATTGCTTAAAATGGACTTTCTTGGACTTAGAACGCTTACAGTTATACAGAAGGCGCAAAAAATTCTAAAGCAAAGTCAAGGAATTGTACTTGATATGGATCAAATCTCATATGAAGATAGAGCTGTACTTGATAGTATTGGAACGGGAAGAACGGATGGCATTTTTCAGCTAGAAAGTGCTGGAATGAAAAGCTTTATGAAAGAATTAAAACCTCAGAGCTTGGAGGACATTATTGCGGGAATTTCCTTATATAGACCGGGACCAATGGAATTTATTCCACGATATATAAAAGGGAAAAATAATGCGAGTCTTATAACATATGCTTGCCCACAGTTAGAACCAATTTTATCGGCTACTTATGGGTGTATTGTATACCAAGAACAAGTTATGCAGATTGTGCGAGATTTAGGTGGATACACACTTGGAAGAAGCGACTTGGTGCGAAGAGCAATGAGCAAGAAAAAACAATCTGTAATGGAAAAGGAACGCGCCAACTTTGTATATGGAAATGAAGAAGAGGGCGTTATAGGATGCGTTAAGAATGGTATCGAAGAATCGGTTGCGTCAGAAATTTATGACTTGATGATGGACTTTGCAAAATATGCATTTAACAAGTCCCATGCGGCAGCTTATGCCGTTGTATCCTATCAGACGGCCTATTTAAAATACTATTATCCAGTGGCATTTATGGCTGCATTATTAACCTCTGTAATGGACCATTCGGGTAAGGTGTCAGAGTATATTTTGACATGTAAAACAATGGGAATTGAGATATTACCTCCGGATGTAAATCAAGGGGAGGCTGGATTTTCGGTAAAGGATGGTAAGATTCGGTATGCTTTAACAGCCATTAAGGGAATTGGAAAAGCGGTTATTGATCGTATTGTGTCAGAACGAGATGAACGTGGTTTGTATAGTAGTTTTCATGACTTTGTAAGCCGTCTAGCAGATGGAGAACTGAATAAAAGAGTCATTGAGAATCTGATCAAAGCAGGTGCATTTGATAGTATTTCTGGAAATCGAAGGCAGCTGATGAGTGTCTACACGCAGGTTGTTGATGAAATCCAAAAGTCCAAGAAAAACGCCATGAGTGGCCAAATGACTTTATTTGATCTGGTAGAGAGCGAAGAAAAGGAAGCCTTTCGAGTACAATATCCAGATGTTACAGAATATAAGAAAGAAGCTTTGCTAGCGTTTGAAAAAGAAGTGGTGGGAATCTATATTTCGGGGCATCCATTAGATGAATACCAAGAATTATGGGAAAAACGTATTAGCGCGCGGACGGTAGATTTTTTATTGGATGATGAGACTCAGAGCGTAAATGTCATAGATGGAAGCACTGTTACAGTAGGCGGGCTAATTCTTGATAAAAAAATAAAGTACACAAAAAATGATAAAATTATGGCCTTTATTCAACTTGAAGACTTGGTGGGAAGTCTTGAAATTGTTGTTTTTCCAAGAGATTACGAGAAATTTTCAAAGTACCTTGAAGAAGACCGCAAGATATTTATCAAAGGACGTGTTTCGGTAGAAGAAGATAAGGATGCCAAATTGATTTGCGAGTCAATCTACGGATTTGAAGATGTTCCAAAAAAGGTGTGGTTACAATTTGAAGATAAAGAAGAGTATGCAAATAAGTGGGGAATGTTGTCGGATTGGATTGAAGACTCGTCTGGTAATGATCAAATCAATATTTATTTAAAGAAGGAAAAGGCAATCAAAAAAATCCAGAATGAACATGGGATAGAAGCGTCAAATGTTTTGTTGGTTAATTTTGAATCTATTGTGGGCAAAGATAATGTCAAAATAACGTATTAAGTACGATTCAGTAATGGAGAACAATAAATCTAGTATAGAATGTTTACACTTGAATCTAAAAAGAGTAAAATGATGAAGACCAAATGAGGAGGAATGATTCATGAAAAAAGAGATAAAGACCATTGGAGTTTTAACAAGCGGAGGAGATGCCCCAGGAATGAATGCAGCCATTCGAGCAGTTGTCCGAAAAGCGCTTGCACAAGGGGTTAATGTAAAAGGAATTAAAAAAGGATTCCAAGGACTTTTAAACGAAGAGATTATCGACATGCAACGTCACGATGTATCGGATACCATACAAAGAGGAGGTACAATTCTAGGAACAGCTAGATGCCTAGAGTTTAAGACTCCTGAAGGCCAAGAAAAAGGTGCCCAAATTTGTAGAAAACATGGGATTGATGGAATTATCGTAATTGGTGGAGATGGTTCTTATAGAGGTGCTCAGAAACTAGCAAATCACGGAATCAATACCATTGGTATCCCTGGAACCATTGATTTGGATATTGCATGTACGGAGTATACAATTGGGTTTGATACAGCGATTAATACAGCAATGGAAGCAATCGACAAGGTACGTGATACATCTTCTTCACATGAGAGATGTAGTATTATCGAGGTAATGGGAAGAAATGCTGGATACATTGCTTTGTGGTGTGGTGTTGCAAATGGTGCAGAAGATATTTTACTTCCGGAAAAATATGACTACAATGAGCAGAACATTATTAATAATATTATTAACAATCGTAAACGTGGAAAAACACACCATATTATAATCAATGCGGAAGGAATTGGGCATTCTACTTCTATGGCTAGAAGAATTGAGGCTGCTACTGGAATTGAGACAAGAGCCACCATTTTAGGTTATATGCAGCGTGGAGGTAATCCAACTTGTAAAGATCGCTTCTATGCTTCGATTATGGGGGCTTATGCAGCGGATATTATTATTGCTGGTAAAACAAATCGAGTTGTTGGATATCAACATGGGGAATTTGTTGATTTTGATATAGATGAAGCATTAAGCATGGAGAAGAAAATTTCTG
>CAZWNX010000009.1:39105-41305 GCA_964635395.1 uncultured Lachnospiraceae bacterium | reverse complement strand
TAAATAAGCAGCAACTACTAGATTGGGTTATACAAAATCGAAAAGATGAGAATGTTTTGAAAATCATGAGCAGTGGTCATCAGTATGGTTTTGTGCTTCAAAATAGAAATTATCCAAACCAAATCTATCAAGAGGGAGTAGAACTTTCTTATGCAAAGGGAATCAAAAGTATGTGCAAGCACAAGTTCTGCGATCGAAAGGCGTATGATGAACAACGGTTAAAGGCATATGAAAGAGGAATTATGGATTTGGTATTACTCAATGAGAAAGGGCAAATTACGGAAGGAACAGTGAGTAACATTTTCTTTGTAATAAAAGGGAAACTGTATACACCATCCTTAGAATGTGGTTTGTTACCTGGTATTATTAGAGGATATTTGCTAGAGCATGAGAAGGTTGAAGAAACCTATATTTATCCATATGATTTAGACAGAGTAGAGGAAGTCTTTATCACAAACTCGTTGATGGGACTTGTTTCAGTCAGAAAATGGGGAGATTATAAGTTCAATGACTTCCAAACCTGTAATGTATTGAAAGAAAAACATAGAGAAAGTTTACACCTTACTTGTCAGCTGTAAAGAAAGTGTGTATAATAGCGTTTAATGATTCAAAAAGAAAATACGAGGGCTTAGGCCTTAGTAAAGAAATGAGGAGAATTGTGAAACAAAATACAGCGCTAATTCAAGAAATACAAAAATTAAAAAAAGAAAAGGATGCAGTTTTGTTTGCGCATTACTATGTTGCAGATGAGATTCAGGAAATTGCTGATTGCATAGGTGATTCCTATTTTCTAAGCCAGGAAGCGACGAAAGTTGAAAATAAAACAATTGTGGTATGTGGAGTTACTTTTATGGGAGAAAGTGCAAAACTTTTAAACCCAGAAAAGACAGTTCTCGTTCCATCCATGGAGGCAGATTGTCCCATGGCACATATGGTTGAAATAGATAAAATACTAGACGTTCGTAAACAATATGAAGACGTTGCAGTCGTATGTTATATCAACTCAACTGCCGAAATCAAAGCGCACTCGGATGTGTGTGTGACTTCAGCAAACGCACTTAAAATTGTAGAAAATCTTCCAAATAAAAATATATTCTTTATTCCGGATGAGAATTTGGGAAGATATGTG
Organism: uncultured Lachnospiraceae bacterium; assembly: GCA_964635395.1. Lineage (GTDB taxonomy): Bacteria > Bacillota > Clostridia > Lachnospirales > Lachnospiraceae > CAZWNX01. The sequence goes on along the minus strand of CAZWNX010000009.1, from coordinate 40,176 downwards.
GCCTCCAAGGTGAAAAACAAGAATTTCATTTTTAATGATGGGTATTGCCATGTGCATAGAGATATTACGGTAGACGAAGTCATGAAAGCGAGAGAAGAACATCCAAATTGCAAGGTGTTGATGCATCCTGAATGTACACCACCATTATTAGAACTTGCAGATTATATTGGAAGTACCTCTGGAATCATCCGTTTTGCAAGTGAAAATGAGGATCAGGAGTTTATCATTGTAACGGAAGAAGGAATTTTGTATGAGTTGAAGAAAACTTGTCAGGCAAAAACATTCTACACTGTAAGTAAGAACCAAATCTGTCCAGCAATGAAGCAGATTACATTAGAAAAAGTGAAGCACATATTAGAAACAAATGATAACGAAATTGTTTTATCGAATGAGTTGATGCAACAGTCTAATATTCCTTTAGAGAAAATGCTGCTATTAGCAAAATAGATAAGTCATGGAGGAAATTATGTATCAAATTGCACATACATCAGCAGATGTTGTAATCGTTGGAACGGGTGTGGCAGGACTATATGCAGCTCTTAATATTCCGAGTGACCAGTCTGTCATTATGGTAACAAAAAAGCTAGTGAAAGAAAGTGATTCCTATTTAGCTCAGGGTGGAATTTGTGTTCTGAAAAATCAGGAAGACTATGAATCCTACTTTGAAGATACTATGAAGGCGGGCCATTATAAGAATAATCCGGAATCTGTCAAACAAATGATCCTTTCTTCACAAGATATTATCGAGGATTTAGTGTCTTATGGGGTGGATTTTGAACGTGAAAATGGTGCTTTTGTATATACTAGAGAAGCAGCACATTCAGAAGCTAGAATTCTATTTCACAAAGATATTACTGGTAAGGAAATTACCGAAAAACTCCTAGAACGAGTACGAGAAAAAGAGAATATCCGGATTTTCGAAAATACGGTAATGGTAGATATTTTAGAAAAAAATAACGCATGTCATGGAATTGTTGTTTTGAAAGATAGACGTGTACAAGTTGATGAACATGGTATATTAACGTCGCCTATGGCTATTTTTGCAAGACATACAATACTTGCAAGTGGTGG
>CAZWNX010000009.1:36725-39005 GCA_964635395.1 uncultured Lachnospiraceae bacterium | reverse complement strand
CCAATAAAATAGTTGAGCAGATGCAGAAGGATCAAATGCCTTACGTGTGGCTCAATATAAGTAACATACCACAGGAGGACATTACTGGACATTTCCCTAATATATATGCATACTGTCTTGAAGAGGGGTATGATGTAACAAAGGAATCCATTCCCGTTGTTCCGGCTCAACACTATTTTATGGGTGGAATCGAAGTGACGCGGCAAAGCAAGACATCTCTAGAACAGTTATATGCAGTTGGAGAAACAAGTTGCAATGGCGTGCACGGAGCGAATCGATTGGCAAGTAACTCGTTGTTAGAGAGTATGGTGTTTGCAAAACTTGCGGCCCATGATATTGCAGACGCCACTGTTGAGACACGGGCACTCGATTCCTTACAGGCACTTGATCAAGACGAGTTTCGTTTTTCAAATGAAGTCATTGAGGTACTCTATGGAGACATTGGATATGAGGAGTTTGAAGAAAATAATAAAAAGATGATTCTAGATGAAATTGAGAGGATGGGAAAAGAACGTGAAGAATGAGATTACATTGAAAATGAGTGCAGATCCATTTATATTAATGGCACTTAGAGAAGATATTACAAGTGAAGATATTACAACCAATGCGGTAATGAGAGAGGCACAGGATGGGAAAGTAGATTTAATTTGTAAGCAAGATGGTATTATTGCTGGTTTGTCTATCTTTGAAAGAGTTTTTTATCTATTAGACTCAAATTCTAAGATGACTGCATATGTAAAAGATGGTGACCTTGTGAAAAGTGGCCAATTGCTTGCGAATGTATATGCAGATATTCGAGTACTTTTGTCTGGCGAGCGAACAGCCCTTAATTACTTGCAAAGAATGAGTGGAATTGCAACCTATACAGGAAGCATTGTAGAATTACTAAAAGATACCAACATTACTTTATTGGATACAAGAAAAACAACTCCGAATATGAGGATCTTTGAAAAATATGCGGTTACTGTTGGGGGTGGATCGAATCACAGATACAATCTAAGTGATGGAATTCTATTAAAGGATAATCATATCAATGCAGCTGGAAGTATTACAAATGCTGTTAAAATGGCGAAAGAATATGCTCCTTTTGTAAGAAAAATAGAGGTGGAAACCGAATCTATAGAAATGGTTAAAGAAGCCGTTGAGGCAGGAGCAGATATTATTATGTTAGATAATATGACTGTTGAGCAGATGAAGCAAGCGGTGGAATATATTGCAGGACGTGCAAAAACAGAGTGCTCCGGTAATGTCACAAAAGAATCCATTAGTAGATTAAAAGAAATTGGTGTGGATTATATCTCAAGTGGTGCATTAACACATTCTGCTCCGATTATGGATATTTCAATGAAAAATTTGTGCGCAGTATAGAATGCGCTGGAGAACAATAAATTATTTTGCGAAAGGAGAAGAACATGTCTGGAAAAGAAAGAAGAAGTAAAATTGTTGAGTTACTAACCAAAAGTAAAGAACCCATTACGGGCAGTCAGCTGGCAATGCAATTAGGTGTGAGCAGGCAAATCATTGTTTCTGACATGAATCTTCTCAAAGCAGATTGTGCAACGATTATTGCAACGAGCAAAGGGTATATTATCGCTAAGAAAGAACGTGCACAAAGAGTATTTAAAATGTATCATGGGGATGAAGAAATTGAAGATGAATTATACAGTATTGTGGATTTGGGGGGGACAATTAAAGATGTTTTTGTAAGACATAGACTTCATGGAGAAATAAGAGCAAATATGCAGATTTCCTCGAGGTGCGATGTGGATGATTATTTAGAAGGATTAAGAAGTGGTAAATCTCAGCCACTCAAGAATGTCACGGAGAATTATCACTATCATACAATCGAAGCGGATTCTGAGGAACGCCTAAATGCCATTGAAGAAGTGCTTAAAGAAAAAAATTATCTTGCGCAATACTTGTCTTATGAAAAATAGATGATGGAGGGCCCATGAATTTTGATTCATTTTTGTTTCTGCTATTTTTCCCACTCGTTTTTGCCGGTTTCTATTTATTAAAACAGAAATTTAAACCAATTTGGCTTCTTCTAGCCAGTATGTTATTTTATATGAGTTTTAAACCAGTGTATGCATTACTCCTTTTCTATTGTATTACTTTGACATATTTTGGCGGGCGCTTTATTCAATTTCAAAACAAACAATTTAATAAAAAGTGGATATTGGCAATTGGAATCATTGGTCTTATAATTCCAATGTTTGTATTTAAATACTATGAGTTTTTCATGCACAACTTACTAAGAATTGGACAGGTTTTCCAAAA
>CAZWNX010000009.1:35158-36625 GCA_964635395.1 uncultured Lachnospiraceae bacterium | reverse complement strand
CAAAAAAAATCCCTTGGGTGCTGAAATGGATGGTTGTAAATAGTGCAGTTTGTTTTGCGTGGTTATTCTTTAGGGCAGAAAGTGCAAAGACAGCTCTTATTATGCTAAAGAAAATTGTCTTTGATTTGCAACTTCCTCAGCTTTTAGATGGTGGATTAAAGGCGCTAGAGATTCAAAGTTTTGATGCTGCAATTATACTGATTGGATTCAGTATTCATTTTTTGGTGGACTATTTAAAGTATCGTCAAAAATCAATGATTGAGTTATTTGAAAAACTTCCAGTCGTGATTCGTTTTACATGTTACTTAATCGTTGCAATGGCACTTTTTATACAATTTGTTTATAATTTTGGAAAACCTGCAAATCAATTTATTTACTCGGATTTTTAGTAATTGTATTTGGGAAGGAATTTGATTGAAAAAACTAATAAAAAAACTACTGTTATTCATGACCTTGTTTAGTGTTTGCATCATTGCTTTTTTTGCTTTATCAGCAGTGGAGCCCTTTAGAACTCCAATTGCAAAGTTAACCCAGAGCGAGTCCTATTTAATTGGATTCAACCAAGGAGCAAAAGAAATTATTCCAACTATCACTGAAGTTCAAAAAGAAGATCAAACCACTAAGCTCATTTTAGGAGATAGTGTTTGTTTCCGACTGTTTTCGGAATTACAGCCTTACAATCAAAAATACAAAATCGCCCCTACAAATCGTGGGTTAACAATGTCTGGTCAGTATATTTTGGCACGTGAATATTTGAATTCACATCCAAAAGCGACGGATATATATGTGATTTTGGTTCAGGATTCCTTGATAACGGATTATGAAACGGGATATGGATATCAATATGGAGTTATGCCATTCTTATTAACGGATACGTTTGGTGGATTAGATCAAGAGACTTATAAGGCAATGGGAAGCGTTTATGGGAAGTGGATGCTTCATAAATCTTCAGCCAATTTCATAGAAAACTCACCACTTGGAAAGAAATTATATCTAAGTTTAATAAATAAGTATTTCCCGAGATTCTCTACTTTAGAGATACCGGATGTTACAGAGCGTTATATTGAAAAACTGTTTCTTTTGTGTGAGCGTGAGAATGTGAAACTACATCTATTACCTGTCCCACATAAAGAGATGAAGGAGCGCAGAGAATTAGAAAAAGAGATTATTAAATCTTACAATGAGTCTAAACTATCCAATTACTTTCCAAAATACTTTCAACAAATAGAGTATTATCCACCTGAGAGATTTTCAGATCATGTTCATATGATTGGGACGAGAGAAGAACTGAATGAAGTGATTCGTAAGATGCAAAAAGAAACTGGGGAGTTAGAAGATTTAATGTTGGAACCTTAATTATAGATGATGGGGAAAGGGGTATAAAATGAATTTTATTTCGATTAGCTTTATCGTATTTATCGCAGTCCTATTTTTGTTTTACTATATTCTTCCCTTGAAGTATAGGCA
>CAZWNX010000009.1:20925-35058 GCA_964635395.1 uncultured Lachnospiraceae bacterium | reverse complement strand
GGACCTATTAATAGGGCAAAAGAAATGCTACCACAGTTTCGAAATTTAGATGCCTTCTCTTATGAGCGAAGTGTTTTAGGTCTTAGACAGATTCTTCTTGGTCTTGTTAAGAAGATTGTTATTGCGGATACGATTGCAAGATATACTGGACCTGTTTTTGGAAATCTAAGTGATTTTCAAGGAGGAACATTGTTGATTGCGGTTGTTCTTTATTCATTTGAATTGTATTTTGATTTCTCGGGATATTCAGACTTGGTAATTGGGATTGCAAAGGTATTTGGAATCCAATGTAGAAATAATTTTAACAACCCATACTGTGCGGCTAGTCCGCAAGAATTTTGGGGACGATGGCATATGTCTTTATCAACATGGTTAAAGGATTATGTATATATTTCTTTAGGAGGAAATCGACAGGGGAAAATGCGTACCTATTTAAATATTTTGCTGACATTTATGGTAAGCGGACTTTGGCACGGTTTATCGGTAAATTTTTTGATTTGGGGATGTTTGCATGGGCTCTATCAAATTATACATCGCGAATGGGTTGAAGTGAGTACCAAACTTCATTGGAGAGAACGATTACCCAAACGTATTTCAATGTTCATAGCAGTTGGTTCTACTTATTGTGCGGTTACCTTTGCTTGGATTTTCTTTAAAACAACGGATTTGTCCCAGGCATTTTACGTGATTAAGAACCTGTTAAAAGGATTCTCCATACAGTGGATTATAAGAGATTATGCATTTTCTGGATTTGACTTATCCGTAATAGGATTCTTTTTGCCAGTGATGCTAGTACTGGAGTATATCTGTAAAGATAGAACTATAATCGAAGAGTTTGCAAAGATGAATATTGTACTGAGGTGGGGAGTATCCCTTCTTTTAGGATTTGCAATCTGTGTTGTTGGCTTACATGGCGGAGGCAATCAGAGTTTTATTTATTTTCAATTTTGATCAGAAAGGAATGCAATGAAAAAATTTTTGGTAAAAGTACTCGTGTATGGCTTGGTTTTAGCAATGTTGATTATTCCCGTCAATGTTCTAGTTGATCCGTATAATGTTTTTCATGCTAGTAATATTCGCGATAATGGAATTGAACCAAACAAAAACTACATCAAAACCAAGCACGCTATTCAAAATAAGGATGTTTATGACTCTTACTTATTTGGATCCTCTAGGGTAGGTTTTATTGATGCGGATGTCTTGCGTGATCTGACAGGAGAAAATTACTATAATATGACATACTCAGAAGCATTGCCCCAAGAAAATCTTGAAAGCATTCGGCGCTTGATTGAGTATGGAGAAAAACCTAAAACGATTTTACTAGGATTAGATGATATTTCCTATTTGGTAGATCCTCAGATGCATAAAAATCAATTATTTAGACGTTCCTATCCAAAACGTGGTGATATTGAAGAACAAGCATCTTTTTACATACGATATTTTGATTTATATACCACGCTGAAATCACTCAAGGTGATTCGAGAACATAAGCAAGGAAAGAACCAGACGAAATTCTTCAGTGATTACATCTATACAAATGGATGCGAGAACTTAAATCTAGATATAACATTTGATGAATCTTCAAATACTCCTTATTGGGCGCAGTACTATAAGGAAAGAACGGACCAGGCAATATCCGAAATAGAGGAAATTGTTGATTTGTGTAAGCAACATAAGATTAAACTGATTGTGTTTACCAATCCAATTCACTATACCACGTACCAAAAGGATGTACGCTATGGATACTTGGATTTTCTTAGACAACTAGCCAACGTTACCGACTACTATAATTTTAGTGGATACAATGCGATTACATTGGATTCGAGTTTGTATTATGAGACCAGTCATTACAAACCAGAAGTGGGCAAAAAAATCACATGTGTTATTACTGGTAACACATGTGATGAACAATACTATGAAGAGTTGCAAAGGCAAGGATTTGGCATGTATACCACATCGGATAATGTGGATTCTTTAATTACTTTATTAGAGCATCAAATAGATAGTATTGAGTAGTTTAAAAGCCTTCTTTGAGAAGAATTTCAACCGGACAATGATCACTCCCTAGGATATCGGCGTGAATTTTACTGTCCTCAAGATACTTTGTCAGACGGTTTGAAACAACAAAATAGTCAATTCTCCAACCCACATTCTTGCTTCTTGCCTGAAACATGTAGGACCACCAAGTGTAGGCATCTGTTTGATCTGGGTAGAGATATCGAAAGGTATCGACAAAACCATTTTCTAACAACTGCGTAAAGGCAGTCCGCTCTTCTATAGTAAATCCAGCATTTTTAGTATTTGTTTTTGGATTTTTCAGGTCAATTTCCTGATGCGCAACATTTAAGTCACCACATAGAATAACCGGTTTTATTGAATCGAGTTTTGTTAAATGTTCACGAAATGCAGATTCCCAGTCCAAACGATAATCAAGTCTTGCTAGTTCCCGCTGTGAGTTTGGTACATAGGCAGTAACTAAATAGAAATGATCATACTCAAGAGTTAAAACACGTCCCTCATCATTGTATGTATCTAGTCCAAAATCACGAAAGATTGAGAGGGGCTCTTTTTTTGCAAAAATCGCAGTTCCAGAATAGCCCTTCTTAACAGCGCTATGCCAGTAAAGATGATACCCTTCAAAGTGGATGTCTGCCTGATCGGGCTGCATTTTAGTTTCCTGCAGACAAAAAAAATCTGCATCCGAAGCAAGAAAAAAATCTGAAAAGCCCTTTGTTAAACAGGCTCTAAGTCCATTTACATTCCAAGATATTAGTTTCATATGAAAGTATATTCCTTTCCATTTCATTTGCGTGAATACTTTTCACAAGTGTGATATCTAAGTATTATAGCGTGTATATTTTGAAAAGTAAATTGTGATTTTGTAGATGGACTTTCAACCTTTCCTATGATATACTGACCTTCCTTTCATAAACAGAATGATTCCATTCTGATTTCCCCAATCGTTCCTTTCGCACATAATGCCTCCATTTTAATGAGAGTGAAAGAAAGGATAGAAGTTGAAAAAAATTTTAAAATTAGTATTTAGTATCCTTGTTGTTACAAGTTTTTTTTGTGTATGTTTGAAACCAGTTTACGCAAGTCAGATGACGCAAATAAATGTATGTGAAAAAAAAGGATCACCCAAGGCAGTGTATCTTCCATCGAAAGAAGGTTATCAAGGATTTTACAAAAAAAGTAATCAGGTAAAAGTGAGTTACCCCTATAATTTCACAAGTCTAGCATGCCATACCCCTCAATCGATAGGCCTTGCTCAAATGGTTAAGGAAACAGGAGGGTATCGTTGTAATGGGCATACTTCAAATGATGCAAGCTGGGTACATATTTATGGAGCGGCAGGCGCGTCACTGTATGGTTTAGAAAGCACAAACAAAAATGAAATCATTATTTCGGATAAAGAATATTTGCAGTATAAGTACGTCATTGCAGGGCAGAATAGAGATTTTGGCTATGGACTAAGCGATGGAATGAGTGGATGGATCCTTTATTATCAAGACTTACCAAGTGTGATTGAGATACCTGCTAGTATTGATGAGCAAAGTCCTGTTTTAGAGTTGAGCTTGGATCCAATTGGAGATACTTATGTGGATTCGAGTGGTAAAATTTGGATGTCGAGAGCGAAACTAAGGATGAGCGCTAGTGATCAACAATCCAAACCCCATGTTTCAGAGACGTTTCTCATGAAGGGTACGTTTATGAACCGTCCATGGTCGCTAACGAAAGAAGCTGTGTGGTCAGACCAAAACCGAACAGTAGTGGACACAATTGAAATTCAAGAAAATGATCAGTTCATGATTCGAGCCAAAGACAACCTTGGCAATGAAAGTGTGGACAAGGAAATTCGTATTGACTGTATTGATCAGACATCGCCCTCTATACTTTCGTTCTATATGAAGGACAATCAACAAAGTGGAAGTGATTCAAATCAAGCGGAAATTGTTGTAAAAGCAATTGATCTTGGAGATCAAGGAAACGAGGGGTGTGGATTACCTCAAAAACCGTATTCATGGGATTTGGGCAAAACATGGACGAGTGATTCAAGTTGCATAGTCGCAGTGGGCAAAGAGTATCAAGTGTTTGTAAAAGACGGCCTTGGAAATACCTCAAATAAACAGATTAGTGTTCCTAAAAAAGTGGATGATCTAATACCCACAAATCCAGTCACACCACCTACTCCGGTCACACCACCAATTCCAGTTACACCACCTACTCCAGTTACACCTCCAACTCCAGTGATTCCACCAACACCCCCAAAACCAATTATAATCCCATATAATCCACCTTACATTAGACCTTTAGAGACGCATGCGGAAGAACACGCAACTCCGCTAAAGTATCGAGTGCTGCCACCAATGAAATCAACAAAACAAGTGAAAACCATTGTTTTCCCAATTCAAAAATCAGAATTGTCAAAGAACCATGTGGAATATGTTGAGAGATCAAAAGGAGAAATTTGGAAAACAATTGTCATGTTAGTTCTCTTTTTAATCGTATTTCTAGGTTTGATGCTATTGCTAATGTACTTATTATGGTTTCGGGACTTAGCGGTTTTATATGCACTAAGAGAAGATGGAACAAAGAAATATATCGCCAGATTAAGGATACGTCAGGAGGAAGAACACACACATATCGTTATATCAAAAGAAATGCTATTAAAAGAAGTATCTAAAAACTATTTGATTCGGATTTCAAATTCCTATGTTGCAAGGTATCCACAAAAAGATATTTGGATTCATTATGATGACAAAAAAATCCTTAAAAAGATCAAGAGATTTATAGAATTTGTAATTTGAAGCTATATATAGTTTGTGCTATAATCGTTACTACATGGATTGTCTGTGTAGTAACGATGATGCAAAGGAAATAGAACGTGGATAAATGGTTATTTTTACAGTCAAAACTGAAGAAGCATGAGGGACTGATGATCGGCATTTTAGTAGGCCTATCAATTTTAGCTGCCCTAACGAAAATATGGATTGGGTTTGATGTTGATGAAGGATATGCAGTTGTGTTGCCATATCGTTTACTCCAAAAAGATCATTTGTTTCTTGATCTTTGGGAAATACATCAAACGTCAGCGATTCTTCCGGCACTTTTACTTTTGCCATTCCATCTAGTCACCCAAGATCCGACTGGAAGTGTGCTATATTTAAGGGTGGTTGCGACAATCCTGCATACGCTTATGACATTTGTTTTATATAAGTTTATGTTAAAAGATTTAATAAAAGATCAATTTGTAAAACAGATCATTGCTCTCTTATATTACAATTTCTTACCAAAATGGATGATGAGCATTGATTTTTCGATGCAATATACATGGTTCTTTATGCTGGTTGTAGTTTTCTTCTATCAAGGAAGAAAAACGGGGCATAGATTCAATTACTTCGCAATGGGAATTGCTCTAGCTTTATTAGTTCTAGCTTATCCGACGATGCTCTTGTTGTTTGTGGTGCTGATGGCATTTATGGTTATGCGAAAAGAATCAAAAAGCAATATGTTTTCTTTTTTATTGGGATGTGTGGGGTTGGGACTGGTTTTTATAGTGGGAATGATTTCCCAGATTGGACTGAACAAGTGGATGAATTCCATTCCACATTTGTTAAAAGACGGATCACATCAGTATGATTTATCGCATCGAGTGGGTGTAGTTCTAACACAGTGGAAAAGTGCATTTGTGGAGATGGGTATTTTACTGATTCCGGCAATCATTACCGTTATAATAGTATATTGTATCAATCGAATGCGGACTACGAAACAAACTACAGTTGAAAATAAAAAAACGATGCGGTTATCTTTTGTATTTTGGGGAGTAATGGTTTTGGCTCCTTCCGTTATCGTAATTATTGCAAATGTAGTGGGAATAGACTGGGGGCCATTTCGTTTACAGGCAAGGTACTTAACAATTGCTGTTTGGGGTTTGGTTGAGGGAATTCGTCTGAAAAAATGGCATGAAACAATTCTCTTATTGACCGGGTTTTTGGCAGTCATAATAGCATCTAATGTAGGACCGGTTTCAAGTTCCTCCTATTTAGTGTTAAGTATTATTGGTACTTTTTATATCCTATATTCAAACTATTTAGATGGTTCAGAGTTAGAATCAATTGCGTTCAAAGGAATTCTCACTGTTTTTGTACTAAGTCTCATTTTTTGCAAGGGATATTATGTAAGGGTATCTGAATACCCACCAGCCAATATTCTTGAATCAAGGGACATGATAACAAGTGGTGGTGCAAAAGGAATTTATGTATATGAGCAGGATGCGCAGCGCTTATCAAGTGCCAACCAAATGATTCGAGAAAGCAGTCATGAAGAAGAACGACTGTTATTCATGGGTACTGAAGGGATATTGAATCTCGCAACAAAAGGGCATTTTGTATCTCCAACCACGATTAGCACACCTGCATTTAATGAACAATGGGTACTCTATTTTAAAGAACATCCAAACAAAGTGCCAACCAAAATCATCATTGCTAAAAACACAATTGATGATACAGATAAGTTTTTTACAAAGAATCCTTTTGGAATATGGATTCGTGAGCAGTATGATTTAGAGCATGCTATAGAAAATGTTGATTATTATATTATCGAGCGATAATGGAAAAGGAGTTTGTTATGAATTGGGAAAAAAATGTAAGAACGGTTGTGCCATATGTGCCAGGAGAACAACCAAATCAGCCGTCCATGATAAAGTTAAATACAAATGAGTGTCCCTATCCTCCAGCACCAGGGGTTCAAAAGGCAATGGATGACATGGAAGTAGAGCAGTTACGATTATATCCAGATCCTACGGCAAAAGAGTTGGTGGATGTATTAGCGAAGTATTATGAAAGAGATCAAGATTCTATTTTTGTTGGAGTTGGTTCTGATGATGTTCTGGCAATGGCATTTTTGACATTTTTTAATTCAGATAAGCCAATCTTATTTCCGGATATTACCTATTCATTCTATGATGTATGGGCAAATCTATATAGAATACCTTTTGAAAGACCAAAACTAGATGATCAGTTCAAAATTGTGGTGCAGGACTATAAAAAAGAGAATGGTGGCATTATTCTTGCAAATCCAAATGCTCCTACGGGAATCAATGAATCGGTTGAGGTTCTAGAGGAGATTATTCAGAGTAATCCGGATGTAGTGGTTATTATTGATGAAGCTTATGTGGATTTTGGCGGAGAGAGTTGTTTGCCATTAGTAGATAAGTACGATAATTTATTAGTTGTGCAGACGTTTTCTAAGTCGCGTTCTTTAGCAGGAATGCGAATCGGATTTGCAATTGGAAATCCAAAGCTAATTCAGTATTTGCAAGATGCTAAATATTCTTTTAACTCGTATACGTTAAATACACCAACACTGAAATTAGGAGTGGAGGCAGTAAAGGACGAGGAGTATTTTGTAACAACGGTGAAGAAGGTAATTCAGACAAGGGAGTGGAGTAAACAGGAATTATCCAAATTAGGATTTTCGTTTCCAGATTCTTGTACAAACTTTATATTTGCAAGACATGAATCGATTCCAGCACAGGAAATTTTGGCAAAACTTAGGGAGAAAAAGATTTATGTTCGCCACTTTAAAAGTGAGCGTATATCAGAATATTTAAGGATTTCGATTGGAACCGATGAAGAAATGATGCAATTAATGGAAGCACTTAAGGAAATTGTGAAAAATGATGCAGGCATATGAAAAATTAGCACTTGTATATGATGAATTGATGGAAGATACGCCCTATGAAGAATGGGTAGATACGTATCAGAAACTGTTTTGTGACTACCAGATTGAAGATGGTCTGTTGCTTGATTTGGCCTGTGGAACAGGTATTATGACCAGAATGATGAGTGATCGAGGATACGATATGATTGGCATTGATTTGTCCAATGAAATGATGTTAATTGGTCTAGAGAAAGAAATGAATGAACCCAAAGGAATCCTGTATTCTTGTCAAGATATGCGTGAGTTTGAATTATATGGAACTGTAAAAGGTGTCTATTGTGCCTGTGATTCTTTTAATTATTTAACATCATTTGAAGAGTTAGAACAGTCGTTTAGATGCGTTAATAATTATTTAGACCCGGGTGGGCTATTACTATTTGATTTTAATACGGACTACAAGTATGAATATAGCATTGGAGAATGTGTTATTGCTGAAAATAGAGAACATTGCAGTTTTATATGGGAAAATTATTATGAACAAGAGACAAAACTAAATGAATATGAGTTGACACTTTTCCTTGAAAATGAAGAAGGGCTTTTTGAACGCCACTACGAAAATCATGTGCAAAGAGGATACTCATTAGAAGAAATGAAGAAAGTGATTGAAAAAAGCGGTCTTCATTTTGAATTTGCAATGGACCTCGATACGAAAGAGGCACCTACAAATCAGAGCGAGAGGATTCTAGTCGCTGCGAGAGAGTGTCAGAAATAGAACCAGAAATTTGAATAGAATAAGGATAAAATCAATGAATGATTATATGATTAGAATTACCGCAGCAGATGCAAGAATACGTGGATTTATTGCAACAACAAGGGATACAGTGGAGTACGCTAGAAGTATTCATGAATCATCTCCAGTCGTGACAGCAGCACTTGGTAGATTGCTAACAGCTGGGGCGATGATGGGTTCTATGATGAAGGGTGAGAAAGATTTGTTAACACTTCAAATCAAAGGAGACGGACCTGTTAAGGGAATTACAGTGACTGCAGATGCCAATGGGAATGTTAAGGGATATCCAATCATTTCGAATGTAATGCTTCATGCCAATGAAAAAGGAAAGCTAGATGTTGCAAAAGCAATAGGAAGAGGACATTTGACAGTGATCAAAGATATGGGGTTAAAGGAACCTTATGCTGGTCAAATTCCATTACAGACGGGTGAAATTGCAGACGACTTAACCTATTATTATGCATCTAGTGAACAAGTTCCTTCCAGTGTTGGATTGGGGGTACTATTATCACTTGATAATCAGGTTATTCATGCAGGCGGGTTTATTATCCAATTAATGCCCTTTGCACTCGAAGAAGACATTTTGAACCTTGAACAAAATCTATCCAAGATTCATTCAGTCACAGGCCTACTAGAAGAAGTTGAGACACCGGAAAAAGTTGCAGAAGTATTATTTGCAGGAATGAGCTACGAAATCACATCGAAAGATCCAATTAGGTATCGATGTGACTGTAGTAGAGAGCGAGTATCCAAAGCGGTGATGAGTATTGGGAATCAGGAATTAGAGGAAATTATTCAAGAGGATAAAGAAATCGAAATCAATTGCCAGTTTTGCAATACAAATTATGTGTTTTCAATTGAAGAGGTGAAGCATTTATATGCAATTGCTAAGGGGGAAGATGAATCATGAGACATGGTTTTATTAAAGTGGCTGCGGTTACTCCGGTAATCAAAGTGGCAGATACCAAGCATAATTGTATGGAAATTAAGAATCGAATGTTACTTGCGGCCAATGAAGGAGCTAAAATAATTGTTTTTCCGGAACTATGTTTAACCGCATATACCTGTCAGGATTTATTTTTTCAAGACACCTTGTTAGACGCAGCAAAAGAAAGCCTGGGTGAATTGATTGAAGCGTCTAGTTCTATAGATGCCCTGATTTTTGTTGGATTACCACTTGAGGTTGGTGGCAAACTATACAATGTTGCAGCGGTGATGAATCGCGGAACATTACTTGCGTTTGTTCCAAAGAAAAATATCCCGAACTATGGGGAGTTTTACGAGATGCGTCACTTTGAACCATTTCAGATGCAAACACAGGAAGTGGTATTTGATGGTATAAAGGTGCCAATGGGAACGGATTTGTTATTTAGTTGCAAAGCAATAGAAGGACTAAATGTGGCCTGCGAGATTTGCGAAGATCTTTGGGCTCCACAAACACCATCTACAAACCACGCACTGGCAGGAGCAACTGTAATTGTAAATTTATCTGCTTCAAATGAAGTGATTGGAAAAGATTCATATCGTGAAGATTTGGTTAAAATGACGTGTGCAAGATTGATGTGTGGATACATTTATGCTTGTGCAGGCGAAGGTGAATCTACCCAAGATTTAGTGTTTGCTGGTCATAGTCTCATTGGAGAAAATGGTCGTATTCTTGCAAAAAGCAGGCAGTACTGTGCAGAAACATTGGTTTCCGATTTGGATATTGAACGTATACGGAGTGAGAGAAGAAGAAATAATATTTTTTCAACGAATCCTCAAAACTATCAAGTGATACCGTTTAACCTTGGGAAAAAGGACATTAAATTGTGTAGAGAATTTCCAAAAGCTCCTTTTGTTCCAGGTGATCCAATGCAAAAGCAAAGAAGGTGCGAAGAAATTCTGTCGATTCAGGCCCACGGACTAAAAAGGAGACTTGAGCACACCAATTCTAAAACAGTTATTCTGGGATTATCTGGCGGACTAGATTCTACGCTTGCGTTGTTGGTAGCAGTTCGTGCATTTGATTTATTAAAGCTTCCGAGAGAAGGAATTATGGCAATCACGATGCCTTGCTTTGGGACCACAAGCAGAACCTATCAAAATGCAATTAAGTTATCAAAAGTGCTAGGCGCGCATTTGACAGAAATTAATATTATGCAGTCGGTGAAACTGCATTTGCAAGATATTGAGCATGATTTGCTACTACATGATATTACTTATGAAAATGCGCAAGCAAGGGAAAGAACTCAAGTCTTAATGGATTTGGCAAACAAATATCAGGGATTCGTGATTGGAACGGGTGACTTATCCGAACTTGCTCTTGGATGGGCGACCTATAATGGAGATCACATGTCAATGTATGCAGTAAATGTTGGTGTACCAAAGACCTTGGTACGTCATTTGGTTCAATATGTGGCGGATGATACCAATGATGAGACCTTGCAAAATATACTCAGTGATGTACTAGATACTCCTGTTAGCCCTGAGCTACTCCCGCCAATTGAGGGGGATATATCGCAAAAAACAGAAGATTTGGTAGGACCATATGAACTACATGATTTCTTTTTGTACTATATGATGCGATTTCATTATCCACCAGATAAAATCTATCGAATTGCATGTAAGACCTTTCAGGGAATGTATACGAATGAGGAAATCAAGAAGTGGATTCAGATTTTTTATCAGAGATTTTTTTCACAGCAATTTAAGCGCTCCTGTCTTCCAGATGGGCCAAAAGTAGGAACGGTAGCAGTCTCACCAAGGGGGGACTTGCGTATGCCATCCGATGCATGTGCAAGGATCTGGTTAGAACAATTAGTGGATTTGAATTGACAAACAAGAAATGTAGTTGTTATGATATACAGGAACAAAGGTGTTCTTACTAGAAGAGGGGTAAGGACGCCTATTTTTATAGAAATATGGATATAATTGATAAACAATAGCACTTACAACATAGAAAGAGAGGAATATAGTATGAACAATAGAACAAAGGAAGATATTATTGAAGAAGTAAGGGAGCGCGAGGTTGAGTTTATCCGCTTACAGTTCACGGATATTTTTGGTAATTTTAAAAATGTTGCGATTACTGCAAGACAATTAGAAAAAGCACTTAATAATGATTGCATGTTTGATTTTAGTGCAATTGAGGGATTTTATAGAGATGATGAAGGTGAAATGCGATTAAAGCCAGATTTTTCTACGTTTACAGTATTCCCTTGGAGACCACAAGGCAGCGTGGCAAGACTAATCTGTGATGTGTGCACTCCAGATGGCAAGCCTTTTGAAGCAGATCCAAGATATTTATTGAAAAAAACGATTGCCAAAGCGAATCAATTAGGCTATGAATTTGCAGTTGGACCAGAGTGTGAATTCTATTTATTTCATGCAGATGAGGATGGATTACCAACGACGATTACGCATGAGCAAGCAAGTTATTTTGATTTAGGACCAATGGATTTTGGCGAAAATGCTAGAAGAGATATTGTGTTGAATTTGGAGGAATTAGGATTCAGTGTAGAGTCTTCACATCATGAGGTTGCTCCAGCACAGCATGAAATAGACTTTAAGTATGATGAAGCGTTAGTGACGGCGGATCGTATTATGACATTCAAAATGACAGTAAGGACGATTGCAAAACGACATGGTCTACATGCAACATTTATGCCAAAACCAAAGAATGACAGCAATGGATCCGGAATGCATCTAAATATGTCTTTGTCAAAAAATGGTCAAAATATTTTTGATGATCCTAGTGGAGAGTATGGATTAAGTAAAGAAGCGCTCTATTTTATTGGAGGTTTAATGAAGCATGTTAAGGCAATGGCTTTGATTACAAATCCACTCATTAATTCTTATAAAAGGCTTCGAAAAGAGAACGAGGCGCCTGTTTTTGTGTCTTGGAGTACTAAAAACAGAAAAGCGATGCTTCGAGTTCCCTATGCAAGAGGTTCCGCTACAAGAGTGGAATTAAGATGTCCTGATCCAAGTGCAAATCCATATTTAGCATTGGCAGTATGTTTGCAAGCAGGATTAGATGGAATCGAAAATCAAATACTTCCACCGGCAAGTGTTGATCAAAATATTTTCAAGATGTCTATGGAAGAACTATTGAGTTTGGGTGTGGATAGTATGCCTGAAACATTAGAACATGCAATTGAAGAGTTTGAAAAGGACAAATTAATGGTAGATGTATTAGGAGAATATGTTGCGCGCAACTATATTGAATCCAAAAAACGTGAATGGAATGATTACATTTCCCAAGTGGGAGAGTGGGAATTGAACAAATACTTACTTAAATACTAGAATCACCTTCTCATAGAAAGGTATTTTAATCAGTCAGGCGAAGGAGGTGTGTGTGTGACCAGTATTATTGTGATTCTTCCAAAAATAGAAGATGCAAAGACAATTAAAAACGTATTAGTGAGAAATGGGCATCAGGTTGCTGGTATTTACACATCCGCAGCTCAGGCATTAAGTGCAATGGATTTTTTGGATTATGGAGTTGTAATATGTGGATATAAAATGGCAGATATGATATACTCACAACTATATGATTCATTGCCAAAAGGGTTCGAAATGTTGCTTATGGCTTCAAAAGCAAATTGTTCGGGTTTGGCGGGTACAGATATTGTGTGCCTCAATATTCCATTAAAGGTTCAAGAATTACTTGATACCGTGGATTTGATGTCAAAAACGATGGCATATAAGCGTAAAAAGGAAAAATCTAAGCCAAAAGAACGAAATGAAGATGACAAGATACTTATTTTAGAAGCAAAGAAGTGTTTAATGCTTCAGAATGATATGACGGAAGAAGAGGCACATCGCTATATTCAAAAAAGGAGTATGGATTCTGGTACCAATATTGTGGATATGGCCAGAAAAGTTCTTGAGTCTTATCAATAAATGGAGGAACAAAGAATGGGTGAAAAGATAAAATTTACGAAAATGCATGGATGTGGAAATGACTATATTTATATCAATGGATTCGTGGAGACGATTGAAGATAAGCCATCTTTTGTTCAAAAAGTAAGTCATCGAAACTTTGGAATCGGTGGAGATGGAGTGATTTTTATTAATCCTTCGACCATCGCAAATTTTGAGATGGAAATGTATAATGCAGACGGTTCTAGGTCCGAAATGTGTGGAAATGGAATTCGTTGTGTTGGGAAATATGTATATGATTATAAATTAACCAATCAAACAAAAATTCAAGTAGAAAGTATGGGAAGCATAAAATATCTTGAATTATTTGTAAAAAATGGTAAAGTAGATAAGGTACGAGTGGATATGGGTGAACCGATTTTAGAAGCTAAGAAAATCCCAGTACTTTCTGAAGATGAACAGGTGGTTGCTAAGAAGATTGAAATTCTTCAAAATTTTTATGAAATGACCTGCGTTTCTATGGGAAATCCCCATGCAGTTGTTTTTGTGGAGGAAGTAGCGAATCTTGAATTAGATAAGATCGGTCCGTTGTTCGAACATAACAGTCTTTTTCCAAATCGTATCAATGCAGAATTTGTCAAAGTAATCGATGAGTCTAATGTTGATATGAGAGTATGGGAAAGAGGAACAGGTGAAACGCTTGCTTGTGGAACTGGCTGCTGTGCAACTTGTGTGGCTTGTGTATTGAATCATAAAACCAATAATCAAATAACAGTTCATGTACTTGGTGGTGAGATTGAAGTAGAGTGGAA
>CAZWNX010000009.1:18665-20825 GCA_964635395.1 uncultured Lachnospiraceae bacterium | reverse complement strand
AATGAAGATTATTTAAAATTACCAGGGAGTTATTTGTTTAGTACAATTGGCAAAAAGGTGAATGAATTTACGAGCAATCATCCAGATCAGAAAATTATCCGTTTGGGTATTGGAGATGTAACGCAGCCTTTAGCACCAGCGATTATTGAGCAGTTGCATAAAGCGGTGGATGAGATGGCGGTTGCAGAAACCTTTAAGGGATATGCACCTGATTTAGGGTATGAATTTCTAAGATCTAAAATTGCAAAAAATGATTATGAGAATCTTGGGTGCGATATTAAAGCAGATGAAATTTTTGTTTCAGATGGAGCAAAATGTGATTCTGGAAACATTCAGGAAATCTTTGCGAAAGACACTAAAATAGCGGTGTGTGACCCAGTATATCCAGTTTATGTAGATACCAATGTTATGGCTGGAAGAACAGGTACTTATGATGTGCAAAAAGAAGTATGGAGCAATGTAATTTACATGCCATGTTTAAAAGAAACAAATTTTGCACCTGAATTACCAAAAGAAGTTCCAGACTTGATTTATCTTTGTTTTCCAAATAATCCAACTGGAGCAACGATTACGAAAAGTAGATTGCAAGAGTGGGTTGATTACGCAAATAAGCATAATGCAGTTATCATCTATGATGCAGCATATGAAGCATACATTAGCACACCGGATGTTCCACATTCTATTTATGAGTGTGAGGGAGCAAGAACTTGTGCAATTGAGTTACGTTCATTTTCCAAAAATGCTGGATTTACAGGGGTGCGTCTTGGATTCACTGTGATTCCTAAAGATTTGGTGGTGGGTGGTGTGGCACTTCACTCACTATGGGCTAGAAGGCATGGAACAAAATATAATGGAGCACCTTATATTGTTCAAAAAGCTGGCGAAGCTGTATATTCCGTAGAAGGAAAAAAACAATTACAAGAGCAAGTAGCTTATTATATGAAAAATGCTCACTACATTAAATCAGGACTTGCCCAAGCTGGTTATGAAGTGTCTGGTGGAGTGGATGCACCATACATTTGGTTAAAAGCGCCAAACGGCATGACAAGTTGGGAATTTTTTGATTATTTATTGGAACGAGCGAATGTTGTTGGAACACCTGGTTCTGGATTTGGTCCGAGTGGAGAAACCTATTTTAGATTGACAGCATTTGGCAGTTATGAAAATACGGTTGAGGCCATTGAGCGTATCAAAAAACTTTAATGGGTAGTAAGGCACATTGTCTCTAAGCAATGTGTCTTTTTTTATTTTTTATAGTTTTACCATAAAAATCGAAAGGGAAAATCGTACTAATAGTAGACAGGTTTTCCGGAAGGGAGAGCAGGTGAGCGATAAGCAGTTTGAACAATGCATGAAGCGCATACAAAGGGGCGATAAGACTGCGCTTAAGGAAATCTATGAAGCATATCTTCCTCTCGTGTATACCATTGCACTTGATGTATTAAAAAATAAGGAAAATGCGGAAGACATTACAAGTGAGTTCTTTATCAAGTTATGGGAGATTGCAGACCGGTTTAAAGAGGGAAATGGACATAAAGCGTGGATGATTCGAATTATTAAAAACATGGCAATTGATTATATTCGTAAATACAGAAAAGAAGAAATGACTGACTTTTCAGATGCATCTAAGGAAGAAAAAGCCAAGGATCAAGTGGAAGAAGAAGTCATTGGAAATCTATCTTTGCAAAAGGCGCTGAGTACGCTTTCGGAGGGTGAACAAGAGATTGTCAAGCTGAAAGTGTTAGCAGATATGACCTTTAAGGAAATTGCAAAAACTTGTAATCAGCCCATGGGAACAGTGACGTGGAAATATCAAAATGCAATGAAAAAATTAAGGAGGTGTGGATATGAGTAATTCTTTTGAAAAAGAATATAAACAGCAGATCAACGAGCAATTACCAGATCTGTGGGATCGTATTGAATCTAGATTACCAGAAAAATCTACAACTCCAGAGACAATTCAAAGAAGAACCACTACGAAAAGAAAAAGCAAACAAAAACAAACGATTACCATGATTGTAACCTTAGCAGCGAGTATCATGCTCGCACTGATTGCAGTTCCAATTGTTTTATTTAATGGAGCGCAAAGTAAATCGGCAGACATGTATAGTGATTCAGAATATGATATGGCTGAGACGGCAGAAGCAACCGAAGCAGAAG
>CAZWNX010000009.1:0-18565 GCA_964635395.1 uncultured Lachnospiraceae bacterium | reverse complement strand
TATAGTGATTCAGAATATGATATGGCTGAGACGGCAGAAGCAACCGAAGCAGAAGTAACCGAAGCAATGGAGAGTGAACCGGAAATGGCAGTTTCCAATGCGTCTGATCAAGCACTTGGATCGGAAGGAATCGGTGAAAAAACAATGAAAGAGGAAGCGGTTGAAGAAACATCTGCAACTCAGGAGACACCACTGAGTGATGAGGTAAAAGCTTCTGGCGTGGCAAGCGAGAAGAGAATGGCAGAACCGAATGTAGTCTTATATGAAAACATTACCATTAAAGTGGGACGTATTGAAAATACTGGAGAAGAAGTAATTTATTATGGAGTTGTAATAACGGATCCTGCGAATCACTTTGCACCTGGATATGAGATCCCATTATGCATTTTTAATGATGAGTTTCCAGTGATGATTGAAGGAAAAAATTATGTTGTGACATTTGAAGAACAAGAAGATGGACCAATGATTATTGATTCGTTAGTTTATCAAAAATAAAAAAAATATTTCAAAAATCCCATAAAAAAGAATAAGATCCTTCGTATCTAATATATCAAGTAGTTGTTCTATAAACTGGATATTAGGTGGGAGGGTTTTATTTATGAAAAATTTAAAAAAGTGGGTAGCAGTTGGATTAAGCATTACATTGGTATTGGGTATGGTAACCGGATGCGCAAAGGATGCAAGTCAGGAAAGCGCGTACGATGATGATGTCTACGAATATGAAGACTCATCCCAAGATTGGGACGCAGCAAAAGCAACCGAAAGCGTTGAGGCAACAGAAAGCATGGAGGCAGAAGTACAAGAATATAGTAATGAAACGGGTACTGGATATGAATACGCAGAAGCAGCAGATGAGCAAGTTGTAGAGTCTGCATTAAATAAAAGTTCACAGGTGTCTCCCAGTAGTGATAAAGAGGAATTTGAGGAACGCAATCAAGTGCAAAAAGAAACTAAGATGGTATATGAGGAGCCGCTTTCAACCTTTTCGCTGGATGTAGATACTGCATCCTATGCCAATATACGCAAAAAATTATTGAGTGGTTACTCACTCTCGGGCATTGATCCAAGTGAAGTACGAATTGAAGAGATGCTGAATTACTTTGATTATGATTTTAAAGCACCAAGTCGTAACAAACTGTTTTCCATCTATACAGAAATTGGGGATTGCCCTTGGAATGATGAAAGCAAAGTAATGATGGTGGGTATGAAGACGAAAGAGGCTGACGAGTCAGAGAGAAAACCTTCGAATTTGGTGTTTTTATTGGATGTTTCAGGTTCGATGAGTGATGAAGATAAGTTGCCACTCTTACAGCAAGCATTTGAGATGTTGTCAAATGAGTTGACGAGCGAAGACCGCGTTTCAATCGTGACATATGCTTCAAATGATGAAGTGCTTTTAGAAGGTGTAAAAGGAAATCAAAAAAGAAAAATTATGGATACGCTTTGGAGTTTAAATGCCGGTGGATCAACAAACGGAAGTGATGGCATTATTACAGCGTATGAGCTCGCACAGGATTACTTTATTGAAGGCGGTAATAATCGTGTTATTATGGCAACAGATGGGGATTTGAACGTGGGAATTACGAGCGATGAAGAATTGAAAGAGTTTATCGCAGAGAAAAGAGATACAGGTGTTTACCTTTCGATTTTGGGTTTTGGAAGTGGAAATTATCAAGATCAGAAGATGGAATCATTGGCAGATACTGGAAATGGAAATTACTCCTATATTGATTCAGAGAAGGAAGCCTATAAGGTGCTAGTAGAGGAGATTTCGTCAACCTTATCAATCGTTGCAAAAGATGTAAAAATGCAGGTGGAATTTAATCCAGAACAAATAAAAGAGTACAGACTGATTGGGTATGAAACAAGATTGTTGGAAGCACAAGATTTCTATGATGAGAAAAAAGATGCTGGCGAACTAGGATATGGACATTGTGTTGTAGCGTTGTATGAAATTGTTCCAACTGGTTCAACGGAGATTCCGTTAAAATATCAAAGTAAAAATTATAAAACAAATTCCAGTGGCTTATCCAAAGATGCCGAGTGCTGCAATGTGAAGATTAGTTACAAAAATATTGATACGGACGAAGCAAATATTTTTGAGGTACCTGTGAAAGGTACTCAAAGCGAGAAAAATCCATCGGATGATTTTGTATTTGCAACCAGTGTAGCACAGTTTGGTTTACTGTTAGAAGATAATGGTAGTTACTATAATGACGAAGAGAATAATCTTCAACAAGAGATTCGAACAATTATTAAGAAGCTGAAAAAGGCGGATTATGATGACTCCTATAAAGAAGAGTTTATAGAACTATTATCAGAAGCATATTATTAAATAGTTGAAATGTCATACAATAAAATACTTGCATTCGATTATACAATGTGATAGTATGTGAACTAGCTAAAAGCTATGAACGAGACTCTTATTACACATGAAACGACAGGAATATAGTGTCACCGACTGAGAGCACTATTTGTGGATAGTAATAATGGGAACACTCGGGAGCTGACAATTTGAACGTCCTTGAGATTTAAAGTTGTTCGTTATCCTGCGTTAAAGGAAAGAGTGGAGAAGCATATATAGCTTTCTCAATGCGGGTGGTACCGCGGATTAGATGATCCGTCCCGAGACAATTTATTGTCTCGGGACTTTTTTGTATATAAAAATCCATGAGACGATTAGAATGGAGGAGAAGATTATGTTGACATTAAATGGAGTAAGACCAAAAAGTACATTGGAAATCAGTCAATTGATTCAGTTGGGTGAAACAACAAGCGAGGTGTTTGTAAACGGAGCAATACATACCGTTCGAGACATGGGAAATGTTACTTTTATTGTGCTTCGAAAAAGTGAAGGATTATTGCAGTGTGTTGTGGATCATTCAAGCAGTACGATCAACATGGAGCCGCTGAAAGAAGGAGCAACTCTAATTGTATCAGGACCGGTTGTTAAAAATGAAAAAGCACCAAATGGAATTGAAGTTATTGTGAGTCATGTTGAAATTCTTTCAGAACCTGCGGAAGCAATGCCAATTCCCATTCATAAATGGAAAATGAATACAACGCTAGAAACAAAGTTAAATTTAAGACCAATTGCACTTCGTAATATTCGTGAACGTGCCGTATTTAAAATTCAGGAAGGTTTAGTTCGTGGCTATAGAGAATTTTTATTTGAACAAGGGTTCACTGAAATTCGTTCACCTAAAATCGGCTCAAAAGGGGCTGAGGGTGGAGCCAACATCTTTAAACTTGACTACTTCAAAAAGCCTGCAGTTTTAGCGCAGAGTCCACAGTTTTATAAGCAAATGATGGTGGGCGTTTATGATCGCGTGTTCGAAGTTGCGCCAGTATTTCGTGCTGAAAAGCATAATACCAAGAGACATCTGAATGAGTATACATCTCTTGATTTTGAAATGGGATACATTGATTCCTTTGTAGATATCATGGAGATGGAAACAGGTGCTTTGCAGGCAATGATTAAAATGCTTGAAAAAGACTATCAAAAAGAATTGAAGATTTTAGGAGTAACGCTTCCAAAAGTAACGGATATTCCATGTGTTCGTTTTGATGAAGCGAAGAAAATGGTTTCTGAGAAATATCAAAGAACGATTCGCAATCCTTATGATTTAGAGCCAGAAGAAGAAGTGCTTATTAGTAAGCTATTTGAAGAAGAATACGGTGCTGATTTTGTGTTTGTAACACATTACCCAAGCAAAAAGAGACCATTCTATGCGATGGAAGATCCAGATGATACAACCTATACGCTTAGTTTTGACTGTTTATTCAGAGGTATGGAAATCACAACGGGTGGGCAGCGAATTCATGATTACAAGGCACTCATGGAAAAAATTGAAAGAAGAGGGATGACTCCAGAAGGAATGGAGCATTACCTAATGGCGTTTAAACATGGAATGCCACCACATGGCGGATTAGGAATTGGATTAGAGCGCTTTACTATGAAATTATTAAATGAAGATAATGTTCGTGAAACGACCTTATTTCCAAGGGACTTATCAAGACTAGAGCCGTAACAAGGAGGAATAAAAATGTCCAATCGAATTACAGATGAAACAATTGAGTATGTAGGAATTTTAGCAAAGCTTGATTTAAGTGGTGAAGAAAAAGAAACGGCCAAGAAGGATATGGAGAAAATGCTTGATTATATTGATCATATGAGTGAAATTGATACTTCAGATGTGGAACCAATGAGTCATGTTTTTTCAGTAACGAATTGTATGCGTGAAGATATTGTTACCAATACAGATATCCGTGATCAGGTATTAGCAAATGCTCCTGGACAGAAGAACGGAATGTTTAAAGTACCTAGAATTGTTGAGTAGGAGGATGAAAATGAAACTTTCTGAATTAGATGCCGTTGCATTGGGTGAAAAGATCAAAGCTGGTGAATGCAGTGTTTTAGAAGCAGCTACCAGTGTTCTTGAGCAAATAGATAAACAGGAAAAGGCTCTAAACTGCTATATTTCCTATGACAGAGATAAAGTTCTAGAAAGAGCAAAAGAAGTTCAGCAGAAAATCGCAGATGGAATATATGCAGGAAAACTTGCTGGAGTTCCAGTTGCTATTAAAGATAATATGTGTACAAAAGGGATTAAAACAACGTGTGCATCCAAAATCCTATATAATTTTGTTCCAACCTATTCTGCTACTGCGGTTGAGTTATTAGAACAGGCAGGTGCGGTGATTATTGGTAAAACCAATATGGATGAGTTTGCGATGGGTTCAACTTCAGAGACTTCGGCATTTGGAGTGACTAAGAATCCGTGGAATGCAGAGCATGTGCCAGGTGGATCTTCTGGAGGAAGTGCCGCAGCAGTAGCGGCCCAAGAAGCTTGGTATGCACTTGGTTCGGATACGGGAGGTTCCATTCGTCAACCAGCAGGATATTGTGGTGTTGTTGGGATGAAACCAACGTATGGAGCGGTCTCAAGATATGGCTTAATCGCATATGGATCGTCCCTTGACCAAATTGGTCCAATTACCAAATCCGTAAGAGATTGCGCTGCGGTAATGGAAATTTTGACGAAGAAGGATCATAAAGATTCAACATCGGTTGAAATCGAGGAAACGGATTATACAAAAGCATTAGTAAACGATGTTAAAAATTTAAAAATAGGTATTCCAAAAGATTATTTTACGAGTGGATTATCACCACAAGTAAAAGAGGCGGTCTTAAAGGCAGCTAAGCAATTAGAGGAGCAGGGCGCAATCATAGAAGAATTCGATTTAGGGCTTGTAGAGTATGCAATTCCAGCGTATTATACAATCGCAACAGCTGAAGCAAGCTCTAACCTAGAACGATTTGATGGTATCAAATATGGATATCGCGCAGAGGAATTTGATGGACTTCATCAAATGTATAAAAAAACAAGAAGAGATGGATTTGGTGCTGAAGTGAAGCGCAGAATTATGTTGGGTTCCTTTGTATTAAGCTCAGGATATTATGATGCTTACTATTTAAAAGCTTTAAAAGTAAAAGCAAAAATCAAAAAAGCATTTGATCATGCATTTGAAAAATATGATGTGATCTTAGGACCGGTGGCACCAACTACTGCACCTAAAATTGGTGACAGCTTAAAAGATCCAATTAAGATGTATCTAGGCGATATCTATACGATTTCAGCGAATCTTGCGGGACTCCCAGGTATTTGCTTGCCATGTGGCAAAGATGAGCAGGGTCTTCCAATTGGGTTACAACTATTAGGGAATTGCTTTGAAGAGAAAAAATTGATTCAAGTGGCTTACACTTATGAATGTATAAGAGGCGCTTTTGAACTTCCAAACGCAGATAGGAGTGGAAATGGCAAAACAATATGAAACCGTGATTGGTCTAGAAGTACATGTTGAATTAGCGACAAAAACGAAGATTTTTTGTGGCTGCTCAACTGAATTTGGTGGTGAACCCAATACACACACTTGTCCTGTGTGTACCGGAATGCCAGGAAGTCTGCCGGTGCTGAATAAGAAAGTGGTAGAATATGCAGTGTCTGTTGGTTTGGCTACAAACTGTACGATTACTAGATTTTCAAAGTTTGATCGAAAAAATTACTTTTATCCTGATAACGCACAGAATTATCAGATATCTCAATTATATCTGCCAATCTGTAGAGATGGGTTTATTGAAATTGAGACTGCTGGTGGTACCAAGAAAATTCGTATCCATGAGATTCATATGGAAGAAGATGCCGGCAAATTAATCCATGATGAGTGGGAGAATTGCTCGCTAGTGGATTATAATCGATCGGGTGTACCATTGATTGAAATTGTATCAGAACCAGATATGAGCAGTGGTGAAGAAGTTGTGGCTTATTTAGAAAAACTACGCTTAATGATTCAATATTTGGGTGCATCCGATTGCAAACTTCAAGAAGGAAGCATGCGTGCGGATGTTAATCTATCGGTTCGAGAAGTAGGATGTCCAACCTTTGGAACTAGAACAGAGATGAAAAACCTAAACTCTTTTAAGGCGATTACAAGAGCAATTGAGTCAGAACGTGCAAGACAAATCGAGTTGATTGAAGATGGCAAAACAGTTACTCAAGAAACCAGAAGATGGGATGATAATAAAGAATATTCTTATGCGATGAGAAGTAAAGAAGACGCCATGGATTATCGTTATTTTCCAGATCCAGATTTGGTTCCAATTGCCCTCAGTGATGAGTACGTTGAGACAATTAGATCGCAAATACCAGAACTTCGTTCAGAAAAAATAGAGCGATATAAAAAGGATTATGATATACCGGATTATGATATTGATATGATTACCCAATCAAAACATATGGCAGATCTCTTTGAAGCAACGACCGCAATTTGTAAAAATCCTAAAAAAGTATCCAATTGGTTAATGGTAGAAATGATGCGCTTACTCAAGGATAAAGGTTTAGAAGCAGAGCAAATCAGAATCAGCCCTGAGAATTTTGCAAAGCTCATTCAATTAACAGAGGATAAGACCATCAATAGTTCGGTTGCCAAAGAAGTATTTGAGAAAATGTTTGACGAGAACATTGATCCCGTTTCCTATGTAAAAGAGCATGGATTAATGACTGTTCAAGATGAGGGTGCTTTGAAAGAAACGGTTGAGCAGGTAATCAAGGATAATCCACAATCTGTTGCGGATTTTAAGGCTGGAAAAGATAAAGCAATCACATTTTTGGTAGGCCAAACAATGCGAATTATGAAAGGAAAGGCAGATCCAGTTGCAACCAATCAGATGCTGCGAGATTTACTTTCTAAATTATAGAATTAAAAAAATAGTGTGAGGTTATTATCCAACAGAGTGCGAATATGTCTCTGTTGGGTGATTATCTCACACTATTCGTATAAGTACTTTATAAAATCAATTGCTGCGTCCTTTTTTTGAGCTGAGAAAGGGATTGCCATGGTTGGTGTATCGGTTGGTTCATAAGCCTTTGTTGCAAGGAATTTCTCGTTTTTGCTTAAGTCAATTGCAATAGCAACTTTACCCAAATCTTCATATGTATAGTATACGAGAGAATCTTTCACTAAAGTGTACAAATCTGGAGGAAGCGTCTTTTGAATATCATCAAAAGAACCAAGCCTTGCGTAATCATCAATTAGCCATTTGTTTCCAATTAAAATGTCGATATCTCCCGTTTGTATATAGGCAGTTAACTTCTGTGAAGTGGCAAGGGATACATTGTCCGTAGCACCCTGCTCAGTGAGCATTGATAAGTCTAAGTTTGCAGGGTGTTCCTTAGTATCAATATTTCTTGAAATGCAGTAGTCCGTCAGCAAAGAGGATTCAGAGGAATCGAAATATCTTGCGTTCACGAGGGATACTGATATAGTGCGTTCTTTCATACCTTCTATAACAGTGGATGCGGTAGAAATAACTGCAATGATAAGGAAAACAGTTAAACCAATATGGATTTTGTAATAATATAAAAACCACTTCAATTTCTCTATAAATGGTTGATCTTTCATTTTTTCTTTTTGAATCTTAATTTCTTCTTTAATCATTTCAAAACCTGCTTTCCAAGACTAGTTAGTTTCATATAAGCGAAGACAAAGGATACCATTTTTGCCCCTAGGCTCCATCATACTAACCGAATTCGTCACTGTCAATAAAGGAAATATTAAATTTTTATTCTTGAAACGACAAAAAGTTTGTGATAGAATGACTCTTGTATGTTTTTATGAAAGAGGTTTCTTATGAAAGGGGAAAAAATGAAAAGAAAATTACTAATCACTGTATTTACTATTTCGATGCTTGCTATGGCAGCATGCGGAAAGAAAAAAGAAGTAGAAGTAACACCAGAACCAACAGAGGAAGTTGTATCTGAAAACGAAGTAGAGGCAGAGCCTACTGAAATTACTGAGGAAACAGAAGCAGTTGAAGTAAGTGCAAATACAGCATCTGGAACATTATCAGATGATTTGTATAGCTTTCAAATTTCAATTGGTGGAAAAGTTGCATCGGTTCCAATGACGTATGCACAATTTTTAGAATTTGGATTTGAGGCAAAAACGGATGATGATAGAAGTGCGTTGGAAGAAGGATTAGAACCGAATTCAAGAACGTTTGCAGTTTATCATACAAAAGGAGAAGCAGAAATCTCAGCATATTTTGTCAATTTTGGAGAGAATGTTGTTCCTACAAAAGAGTGTATCGTAGGTGAAATGAGAATTGACTCCCATAAGATTGAGCCATCTTTAGTGGCAGAAGACATTACACTTCCAAAAGGAATCAAGTATGGTGTAAGTACGCTTGAAGAGATAAAGGCAGCTTATGGAGAGCCAACAGACGTATATGAGAGTGAAAGTACTACAAAATTGATATATGAGCTTGATGTATATAATAAGATTGAGCTTAGTGTGGCTACGGATGCAAATGTGCTTTCAACAATTAATATTGAGAACCTAGTTCCACTTGAAACTGTAGAAAGTCAGGCAACAACAGACGAAACAAGTGATGAAGTTCCTGAAATTGTATCAAAATATGTTGCTCCAACAGCACTTGCTTCATCGTTGACTGATTACGATTACACGGTAGAGTTTGCTGGAGATTTATACAAACTTCCAGTGCCAGTATCTGAATTTGTAAAGAATGGCTGGAAAATCAATGAGCAAGCATCGGATTCCACAGCCGTTGCTAGAGGATATGGTTGGGTCTCTTTAATGAAAGATAATCAAACAATGAAAGTGACTGCAAGAAATTATTCGGATAAAAAGACGTCAATTCAAAACTGTTTTATTTCAGAGATTAATACCGCTGTATTTGGGGCTGATTTACCTTTGAAACTTCCTGAAGGACTAGAAAAAGGAATGTCTCAAGATGCATTCATGAAGTTTATCAGTAATCGTAAAGATGTCAAAAAAGGTACATCTTCAGGTAATTTTGAATATTATACCATTAACTTTGGAGGTAAATTGACAAATAAAATTGAAGTAACTATAAACACAGAAGAAAAAGTAGTACAAGGTATTTATGTGGAATATGGAAGTGGCGCTGAAGAGTCTCTATTGAAATAGTATCTTATAGAATAATAACAACGATTTCATACAGAAAGTATCACATGTAAAATGCATGTGGTACTTTTCCATTTGTGTGTTTTTGGAAATTATGACAAAAATTATTATTTGATGAAAAAAGGGAAAAATGATGAAAAAACTATTAATCACTGTATTAACCATTTCGATGCTTGCTATGGCAGCATGCGGAAAGAGAAAAGAACTAGAAATAACAGAAGAACCACCAGTTATAGTGTCAGAGAATGAGGTAGAGGAAGAACCTACTGAAGTTACCGGAGAAGCAGAAGAGATAGCGGCGAGTGCAAACTCAACTTCAGGAACCTTGTCGGATGATTTATACAGCTTTCAAATTTCCATTGGTGGAGAAGTGGTATCTCTTCCGATGACATATGATCAATTTATGGAGTTGGGATTCACACCAAGTAGTGACACAGATTTAGCCGATTTAGACCAGACACTTGAACCTTATGATTATTCTAGAGCAATCTATCATAAGAAGGGTGAGGCGGAAATTGCAGTAGCATTTTCTAATTTTAGTGAGAATGTTGTTCCGATTAAGGATTGTGTTGTGGGCGCAATTGATATTACTACAAGCAAACCTGATGAGGGTCTGAAGGCAGAAAATATTACACTTCCAAAAGGCATTCAATATGGAGTGAGTACTCTTGAGGAGGTGAAAGCTGCTTATGGAGAACCTAGACATTGGACTGAAGGAGCTGAAGCTACGTGTATGGTCTACCAAATGAATAGCGATAATTATGTGTTGGTTACGGTAGATTCAGAAACAAACGTTGTTGTACAAATCATTGTGACTAGCTTTGTACCTCTTAAAAGTGGTACAAGTCAAACTCAGGCCGAAAAAGTAAGCGATGAAATTCCAGAAATTGTTACAAAATATGTTGCACCAACTAAACTGAGTGATGATTTATCCGATTTTACAGTTGAATTTGATGGAGATTTGTATAAACTACCGGTTCCTGTTTCGGAATTTGTGAAAAATGGATGGAAAATCCAAGAGGCTTATTCGGATAGGGTGGTTGATGCAGAGAGAATGGGAGTAGTATCATTAATGAGAAACAATCAAACATTGGATAATATTTATGTCAAAAATTATGCAGAAACCAAAACAGGAGTACAGAATTGTTTCATTTATAACCTAAAATCGAAATCAAGCGATTCTCCATTTATTATCAAGGTATCAGAAGGAATTTATATGGGAATGCCAGAGGCGGATTTCTTGGAAATCATCAAAGGGAAAACGAATGTAGTATCAGACACAACGTCGGAGGATTTAGACTTTTATATCATTAATATTGAGGATAATGTTAGTAATGTAGTTTATGTGTGGATAGATAAAAAAATAAAGATAGTTCAAGGTCTTTATGTTTGCTTTGCAGAAGGAGCAGAAGAATCCTTGTCAAAATAGAATAAAACTTTTCATACAAAAAGTGCCGCATAGAAACATGTGGTGCTTTTATTTATTATGGGTCGTGACCCAGTTGAGCTCGCAAAGCGCGCGAAATATCAACCGCCCGCTATGCGGGTGCGCAGTGTTTGTTATACAAAAAAATCACCTTTCCGTTATAATCAGTACATCGAGAGTATAAGAGATATTCTGAAACAACTATGTGGATACAAAAGTGTAGAGATATTGGAGGGACATTTGGTGCCCGACCATGTTCATATGCTGGTAAGCATTCCGCCTAAATTAAGTGTATCACAGTTTATTGGGTACCTCAAAGGGGAAAGTGCTTTAATGACTAGATTTAGAATGTAAGAAATTTTCGCACTTGATAACGAAAAACAAATGTGGTAGAATTCGATTTGTATGTTTTTATGAAAGAGGTTTCTTTATGAAAGGATGAAAGGGGAAAAAATGAAAAAGAAATTAATGATCACTGTTTTGTCCGTTGCAATGCTTACAATGGCAGCATGCGGAAAGAAAAAAGAAGTAGAAGTAACACCAGAACCAACAGAGGAAGTTGTATCTGAAAACGAAGTAGAGGCAGAGCCTACTGAAATTACTGAGGAAACAGAAGCAGTTGAAGTAAGTGCAAATACAGCATCTGGAACATTATCAGATGATTTGTATAGCTTTCAAATTTCAATTGGTGGAAAAGTTGCATCGGTTCCAATGACGTATGCACAATTTTTAGAATTTGGATTTGAGGCAAAAACGGATGATGATAGAAGTGCGTTGGAAGAAGGATTAGAACCGAATTCAAGAACGTTTGCAGTTTATCATACAAAAGGAGAAGCAGAAATCTCAGCATATTTTGTCAATTTTGGAGAGAATGTTGTTCCTACAAAAGAGTGTATCGTAGGTGAAATGAGAATTGACTCCCATAAGATTGAGCCATCTTTAGTGGCAGAAGACATTACACTTCCAAAAGGAATCAAGTATGGTGTAAGTACGCTTGAAGAGATAAAGGCAGCTTATGGAGAGCCAACAGACGTATATGAGAGTGAAAGTACTACAAAATTGATATATGAGCTTGATGTATATAATAAGATTGAGCTTAGTGTGGCTACGGATGCAAATGTGCTTTCAACAATTAATATTGAGAACCTAGTTCCACTTGAAACTGTAGAAAGTCAGGCAACAACAGACGAAACAAGTGATGAAGTTCCTGAAATTGTATCAAAATATGTTGCTCCAACAGCACTTGCTTCATCGTTGACTGATTACGATTACACGGTAGAGTTTGCTGGAGATTTATACAAACTTCCAGTGCCAGTATCTGAATTTGTAAAGAATGGCTGGAAAATCAATGAGCAAGCATCGGATTCCACAGCCGTTGCTAGAGGATATGGTTGGGTCTCTTTAATGAAAGATAATCAAACAATGAAAGTGACTGCAAGAAATTATTCGGATAAAAAGACGTCAATTCAAAACTGTTTTATTTCAGAGATTAATACCGCTGTATTTGGGGCTGATTTACCTTTGAAACTTCCTGAAGGACTAGAAAAAGGAATGTCTCAAGATGCATTCATGAAGTTTATCAGTAATCGTAAAGATGTCAAAAAAGGTACATCTTCAGGTAATTTTGAATATTATACCATTAACTTTGGAGGTAAATTGACAAATAAAATTGAAGTAACTATAAACACAGAAGAAAAAGTAGTACAAGGTATTTATGTGGAATATGGAAGTGGCGCTGAAGAGTCTCTATTGAAATAGTATCTTATAGAATAATAACAACGATTTCATACAGAAAGTATCACATGTAAAATGCATGTGGTACTTTTATTCTTTAGTGAACTAGTACTATTGAAAAAGCACCCAAAATGTACTATTATAGTTGGTAGCACATAAAAAAGAATTACTTATAGCGTGGAGGCAGAATGAACGAGAATTATGTAGAAGTACTTGTGAAAAGAGAAGGCAATGATTTTGTCTCGACAATTGGAAAGATCTTGACAGTTGTTGGAATTGGAACGACGATTGTCGGTATTATATTTTATCCATTATTTATTGTAGTTGGTATAGTATTTGCATTGATTGGATATTTTGTATCCATGGAATCCGATGTTGAGTATGAGTATCTGTATTTAGCAAAGGAGCTTTCAATTGATAAGATTAAAGCAAAGACAAAGAGAAAGAAAGTGAGTACCATTGATTTGCAAAGACTCGAAGTATTTGCGCCAGAGTCAAGCCAGCATGTGAAAAGTTATGAGAAGAGGGAAATGAAGCGTCTTGACTTCTCAGCGGGCAAGAAAGATAGTCAACCCTATCTGTTGATTTACAATGGTGATAATGAAGTTGTTCAAGTTCGTTTGCATGCTAGCGCAGAACTGATTAAAGCAGTAGAGATGGTATCACCAAGAAAAGTATTTAAAGATTGACATCGAATTGTAAGTTTGCTACACTCTTGCAATATATAAATATGTAATGGGGATAACAAGTAGAAGAAAATACATACCTAATATGATGGAGGAAAACAAATGGGTCAAATTATTGGCGAAGGGATTACATTTGATGATGTACTTTTAGTACCAAGTTATTCAAAGGTGATTCCAAATCAAGTGGATTTAAGCACATATTTAACCAAGAGTATTCAACTTAATATTCCGATGATGAGTGCAGGAATGGATACTGTTACAGAGCATAGGATGGCAATTGCAATGGCACGTCAGGGTGGCATTGGTATTATCCATAAGAACATGTCGATTGAAGCACAGGCTGAAGAAGTTGATAAAGTGAAGCGTTCTGAAAATGGAGTTATTACAGATCCTTTTTCTCTTACACCAGAGCATACCTTGTTAGATGCTGATAATTTAATGGCTAAATTTCGTATATCAGGAGTTCCTATTACAGAAGGAAAGAAGTTAGTGGGTATTATTACCAATCGTGATTTAAAGTTTGAAACAGATTTTAATAAGAAAATCAAAGAATCCATGACGTCAGATGGTTTAATCACTGCAAGAGAAGGTATTACATTAGAAGAAGCAAAGCAAATTCTTGCAAAAGCCAGAAAAGAGAAATTACCAATCGTTGATGAGAACTTTCATCTTAAAGGATTGATTACCATAAAAGATATTGAGAAAACGATAAAATATCCGCTTGCAGCAAAGGACTCTCAAGGACGTTTACTATGTGGTGCTGGAGTTGGAATCACGGCAAACGTATTAGACCGTGTAGCTGCACTTGTAGAGGCAAAGGTTGATGTAATCGTTTTAGATTCTGCACATGGACATTCGGATAATGTTATCCAAAGTGTTAAGATGATTAAAGAAAAATACCCAGCACTTCAGATTATTGCAGGAAATGTTGCAACGGGTGAAGGAACAAAAGCATTGATTGAAGCAGGAGCAGATGCTGTAAAGGTGGGAATTGGACCAGGATCGATTTGCACTACTAGAATTGTAGCTGGTATTGGTGTTCCACAGGTTTCGGCAATTATGAATTGTTACGAAGTGGCCAAAGAATATGGCGTTCCAATTATTGCAGATGGAGGAATTAAGTATTCGGGAGATATGACCAAAGCAATAGCTGCTGGTGGAAATGTGTGTATGATGGGAAGTATTTTTGCCGGATGCGACGAATCTCCAGGGACGTTTGAATTATTCCAAGGAAGAAAATATAAAGTATATCGTGGTATGGGTTCTATTGCAGCCATGGAAAATGGAAGTAAAGATCGATATTTCCAAGCAGATGCTAAAAAGCTCGTTCCAGAAGGTGTGGAAGGTCGTGTTGCTTATAAGGGAACTGTTGAGGACACTGTATTTCAGCTTATGGGTGGACTTCGTTCTGGTATGGGATATTGTGGAACAGCTTCGATTTTTGATTTGCAAGAAAATGGTAAATTTATGAAAATATCCGCTGCATCATTAAAAGAAAGTCACCCTCACGACATACATATTACGAAAGAGGCTCCAAACTATAGTGTGGATGATAGGTAAATAGAATGAGAAAATATATAGCTTCTGAGGTCAAAGGTGTGTTTGGACGTAAGACGACCTATCAGTACGCGGCAGGATTATTCGTTTTATGCCTATTAGCAAATTTCGCAATGCTTGCATTTCGAAAAATTTATGGGTTAAACGATGGTTCATATGCAACTGATTTAATCAGTTTTGCACCACAGTTTTTTGTAATTCCTTATTATAGCACTATTTTTATAGCAGATATTATTTTTGGTAAAGAGTATCCAAATCCTCACATTAAGACAAAAGTCACAGTTGGTTTATCAAGATTGAAGTTATATTTTGGTAAGTTTATATCGCAGATTATTTTAGGGACTTTTTTCATGGTTTCGGCAATGATATCCTTTTTGGGAATTACTTACGTGTTTTTGGCAGCAGACAAAAGTATTGACCTTATAACCATTAAAGATTTTTGTGTTTCTTCTCTATATGCAGTTCCATTATGGATTGCAGGAGTTGCAATTGGAAACATGTTTCTATTCGTTTTTTTGAAAAAACGAAACGCCTATTTATTTTATGGATTAATCGTTGTTCTAATTCCTCGCCTGATTATTTTTCTGGCTTCGGACAAAATTGGAATTGCCGTGTTTGTTTGGATTAAAAAGTATATATTATTAACAGCAAGATTTAGTGAATTACCTTATTTTTATACACGAGACTTAACAAAAATCATCGTGTTTAGCATTGTTTATACAGTAATTGCATCAACAATAGGACTGATTTCATTTCAGAAGAAAGAAATTTAAAATTGAGGGCTACTAAATTGACACTTAAAGAAATAATGGATATTGGAGATTTACAAAAATTTCAAGACAGTTTTTGCGAAATTACGAATATTTTTATGTTCTGTGTAGATGAAGATGGGGAAAAATTGACACACATGTCTGGAGACGGGGATGAAATCAATACGCTATTAAAGGTACTTGATGTGAGCAATTTAATCGGTTTGTATAAAAGGGTGTCAGAGAGTGCTTTAGAAGATCAAGTTATTGAAGATACACAATATGAGAATTTGAAGATCATTGCAGTCTGCTATAAACAACAGGCTGCAGTTAGTGTGTGCTGGTTAGCATGTGCAGTCATAGAAGATGAATCCATAGAAGAAGTGCCAGAGGTTCTATCGGCCGTTAAGACAAGGACGACACCAGAACAACTGCAAAACTCTATGGATTTACTTAGTTTAGTGACAAGAAAACTATTTCAAGCAAACTATTCTGCATATCGAGCTGAGGCGGAGAAGCGCAGGAGTTTATATTCTGAGTCAGAGATGAGTGAAGCCTTGAAGCGAGCGGAAGCGTTGGCAAATGTTGTTCAGCTATTAGAGGGAAGCGAATCCTTTGAGGAAGTTACGGCAAAAGTCCTGGAAATATCGGGTACTTTTTTAGAGATTAGCGCTGCTGAGCTTTACCAAATTACAAAAGATGGAAGTCATATTGATTTAATTGGTGAGTGGCGTCAAAAAGGAATATTAAAAAAGGGTGACTACACCAAAAATCTTGAACGTGAGGCACTTTTTCAAGTTGATAAACCGTTGGTGATTTCAAGTG
Organism: uncultured Lachnospiraceae bacterium; assembly: GCA_964635395.1. GTDB lineage: Bacteria > Bacillota > Clostridia > Lachnospirales > Lachnospiraceae > CAZWNX01. Next base: position 2,081 of record CAZWNX010000009.1, on the reverse strand, counting down.
ATACCAAAGTTTCGGATTCCATGAGCAATTCATTAATCGAGGCGCAGTTGAAGGCAGTTGTTAATATGCCACTTTTTATTAGTGGAACACCTGCAATGTATGTACTGTTTCGTGAAGAAGTGTCTGAACGAGTATGGAGACTAGAAGACATTCGCTTTATGAATGATGTTACGAAAATTTTGCAAAGTATGTTGACAAAGCGTATACAGAAGAATTCGCTAGCTAGTTCCTATGCTTCACTACAGGCAATATTGGATCATGTTGGAAGTGCAATCCATGTTAAAGAGCCTGGTACGGGCAAGGTTCTATTTCAGAACAAAGTACTTAAGAGTACCTTTGATATGGAAATAAAGACCAATACATTAGATGAATTGCTAGAAAATGCGAGACCGCTATTGGTCAAAGAGGGTTATTACGAAGTGAATCATATGGCAAGTCGTAAGTGGTATGATTTGCGTAAAACCAGTATTAATTGGGTGGATGGAAGTCAAGTAACATTGAATGCGCTATATGATATTACGGACAAAAAGATTTATCAAAGAAAAATAGAACAACAGGCATATACGGATTTCTTGACAGGTCTATACAATAGAATGTGCTGTGAACGTGATTTGGCATGCCATATTGATAAAGCGAAGAAGTACAAAAAGGTCGGTGGTCTGTTATACCTTGACTTAGATGATTTTAAACATATCAATGATGGTTTGGGTCATCAATATGGGGATGTGTTGCTGAAAGCCATTTCACACAGTCTTCAAAGAATTCGTGGAATTGAGAACACTTGCTATCGCATGGGGGGAGATGAGTTTGTCATTATTATTCCTTCTGAGAATTATTCCAGATTTCAGCAAATCATCAAGGAAATTAGCGACATATTCAGTAAACCATGGTTTCTCAAAGACGCAGATTATTATTGCACCATGAGTATGGGAATTGTATCATTTCCAGAAGATGGAGACAGTGTTCAGGATTTAATTAAAAAGGCCGATATTGCCATGTACGAAGCCAAAAAGAGTGGTAAAAACAGAGTTGCACGTTATTCTAACAGCATTACAAGTGCATCGAGTAAAAGACTCGACATGGAAAAAAATATGCGTGATGCAACAACAAGTGGATACAAGGAATTTGAAGTATATTATCAACCAATTATTGATATTCAAAAGGAAGATAGTCCATGTGCTGGTGCAGAAGCTTTGATTCGATGGAATTCTTCTGTGTTAGGGTTTATACCACCGTCTGATTTTATTCCGCTTGCAGAGTACCTAGGACTGATTAATCCAATTGGTAATCACGTACTAACGCAAGCATGTATCGCCTGTAAAGGTTGGAATGATAAAGGGTATGAAAACTATAAGGTGAATGTCAATCTATCAGTTGTACAATTATTACAACCGGATATTGTTGATATTGTGGAGCGAACGATTATTGAAACTGGCATTAATCCTAAGAATCTGACACTAGAGGTAACAGAAAGTCTTGCGATCAATGATATGCGTAGAATGAAGACAATTCTTAGCAGTATCCGTAAATTAGGCGTTCGTATTGCGTTAGATGATTTTGGAACGGGTTACTCAGCACTGAATCATATACGTGAAATACCACTGGATGTTATAAAAGTTGACCAAAGTTTTGTTTCAGATCTGGCGGAAGATAATTATTCCCAATCGTTTATTAAAATGGTGGGTGAGCTTGCAAGTGCTATTGGAGTGAGCATCTGTGTGGAGGGAATTGAAACAGCAGATCAATATAAAGTTCTAGAAGGAATGAAGGTTCGCTTAGTACAGGGCTACTATTTTGACAGGCCAATGCCGCAGGAAATGTTCGAAAAGAAATATGTATTGTAGCACTAAAAACACTGTTTGAAAAAACGGTGTTTTTTTATGCATCAAATGGTATAATAAGTTTAGATTACAAAATGTGTTATTAGGTGGGGCGGCAATGAAACTTTCAGATTTAATAGAATTTAATAGTGTGGCAATACAATGCCATGATAATCCTGATGCAGATTCGATCGCATCTGGATTTGGTCTATACCAGTATTTTAAGGATCAAGGGAAATCGGTTAGGCTATTTTATAGTGG
>CAZWNX010000008.1:38638-44154 GCA_964635395.1 uncultured Lachnospiraceae bacterium | reverse complement strand
AAATTATTGCAATGAGCTCGCCACTGTAGTTTTGGGCGATTGGCTGGGTCATCTTGTGGAAAGTAATTCTTAGGCACTGCGATGTCGAGACCCTTTTGAACATCTCGGTTGTACTCATCTTGTAGGGTTACTCGGTCGTATTCTAGATGTCCCATGATAAAGACTTGCTTTCCGTCCTTGGTCATGACAAGTAGCACGCCTGCTTCTTCCGATTCAGCTAGGATCAAGAGATCTTCGCATGCATGAATCTGATCATCATTCACGCAGGTATAGCGACTATGTGGCGCTAAGAAGTAATCATCAAATCCTCTCACCAACGCTTCTTTGCGATTCATAACTTTATGTTCAAAGACACCGAATACTTTCTCTGATAATAGTTCCTTCTTCATTCCAAAATGATGGTACAATCCCGCCTGGGCTCCCCAGCAGATATGAAAGGTTGAAGTTACATGCTTCTTAGACCAATCCATGATCTCGCACAATTCTTCCCAGTAATCCACCTCTTCAAACTCGATTTGCTCAACAGGTGCTCCTGTAATAATGAGTCCATCAAAGTTTTTATGGCGAACCTCCTTAAATACGGTGTAGAACTTATTCAAATGATTGGACGACGTATTCTGGGAAACATGAGTATCCATCATCATAAACGTGATGTCCACTTGTAATGGCGTATTGGACAGTGCACGAAGTAGCTGCAATTCCGTATCCTGCTTAACTGGCATCAGATTCAGGATCAAGATTTGTAAGGGTCTGATTTCCTGATGCATTGCACGATTTTCATCCATCACAAATATATTCTCATTTTCCAAAATTTCTTTTGCTGGTAAATCACTCTGTGTCTTTATTGGCATGTTGGTTCCTCATTTCTATGTATTTTATTCCTTCTATTATTCCGTCTTTCCAATCATTACTAAGAACTCCTTCTCCGTAATTATTGAAACTCCCAACTCTTTTGCTTTCTTATTTTTGCTCGAATTGGACATAGAATCGTTATTAATTAAATAGTTCGTTAACTTGGATACAGATTGGGATACTTTCCCCCCCAGTGTTTCAATTTCTTCTTTTAGTGCGTTTCGATTCTCGTAATGTTCCAAGCTTCCGGTGATAACACATGTTATTCCATCCAAAATCATGGATTCTGATTTGGCAGGCATCTCAATATCTAATATACGAATCAATTCTAGATACTGATCCCTATTTTGTGGCACTTCAAAATACGATACAACCGCTTTGGCTAATACATCCCCAAATCCTTCGATGTCAGACAGTGCCTCCTGCTCAGCAGTTATAATCGTCTCTGGCTGATAGTTCATTGCCTTACACAATACTTTTGCATTGGCGACTCCAATTCCAGGAATCCCAAGTGAATAGATCAGCCTTGGTAGTGTTGTGGATTTTGATTTTTCAATACGATCCACCAAATTCTGAAAAGATTTCTCTCCCAACCCTTCCATTTCTATGAATTCGTCCCTATGCTTACTAAGTGAAAACAAATCTGTAAAGGTATGTAAAAACCCCTTTGCAATTAATTTTTCCAATGTTGCCTCTGACAACCCTTCTATATTCATAGCATCCCGACTTACAAACAAAGAAAAACTCTTGATTTTTTTGGCTGGACAATCTGGATTTGTACAACAAAGCACTTCCACGTCTGTTTGCTTCATGATTGAAGTCTCCTGACCACATACTGGACAAGTCGATGGAATGACCAATGTATTGCTTCTTGTGAAATTATCACCAATTTGTGGAATAATCATATTGGCTTTATATACGCTAATGGTATCACCAATACCTAATTTCAGTGCCCTGACAATGCTGATATTGTGAACTGAGGCTCTACTTACAGTTGTTCCTTCAAGTTCTACGGGTTCAAATATCGCCACCGGATTAATTAAACCTGTACGACTTGCACTCCACTCTATTTCAAGCAATGTTGTTTCTTTCAATTCGTCCTTCCATTTAAAAGCGATCGCATCTCTAGGGAATTTTGCTGTACTTCCTAACGACTTACCAAATTTAATGTCTTGAAACATCAGTACTAATCCATCGGACGGATAATCACAGGTTGCAATCCTAGATTCAAAATTATCAATTGCGGCAAGTATTGTATTGCCACTAACAACTTGGTAATCCACCATTTCAAATCCCATTGATTTTAAGAAAAGCAGTTCTTCTTCCCTTGTCTGAAAATTCTGATCCGTTGCCGATACCAATGTGAATCCATAGAAACGTACTTTGCGCTTGGCTGTTATTTCACTATTAAGTTGACGAACGGAACCTGAACACAGATTTCTTGGATTTTTATATTTTGCACTGACATCCTCAATTTCTTTATTGATTTCTTCAAATTGGGAGTACGTAATAATTGCTTCACCTCTAAGGGTTAGTGTTTGATCAAACGGAATTTTGATTGGGATGTTTTGAAAGGTTCTAGCATTTTGAGTAATCACTTCACCAACTTGCCCATCTCCCCTAGTGACTGCCTTGGTCAATTCTCCTCCCTCATAGGTAAGAACAATTGTTAGTCCATCCAATTTCCAAGACAAGATACCCTCCTTATCAAGTAACCAATCAACTAATTCTTCTCGACTCTTTGTCTTTGTTAACGATAGCATTGGCGCAGAATGTGCCTCTTTCAAGAGTTCATCCACAGCCTCATAACCAACCTTCACAGTTGGACTATTCGATAGAATAACGCCCGTTTCTTTTTCTAATTCTACCAATTCATCATACAGTCGATCATACTCGAAATTGCTCATCATTTCCTGATCATATGCATAATAATACTTTGAAGCCTGATTTAACATTTCAATTAGTTCAAGTATTCTTTTCTTTTGTTCTTGATTCGATTGATTTAATTCGTTTTGCATGCTATTCTCCAAATTCTATTCAAAACTCTTTTGGTGGGTTCATTCGAACCGACTGATAGAGCTGCTTACATTCCTTTTTATCAAGTTTTCTAAGGGTTCCTATTTTCTGATTACCAAGTGACACCGTATTCACTCTTATTCGTTTGAGGGAAACCACTTCATAGGATAATTCCTGGCACATTCGACGAATCTGTCGATTGAGTCCCTGGGTCAATATAATATTGAACGTATAGTCACCAATCTTTTCGATTTTGCAAGGTCTCGTGGATTGTTTAAGGTCCTTTATATAGATTCCTTGAGACATTTTTTGTAGGAAAACATCTGTTATTTTTTGTTTTACTTTTACAATGTATTCTTTCTCATGACCGTTTGCACCCTTCATAAGTGCCTGTATTAAATCTCCATCATTAGTCATCAAGAGTAATCCCTCTGAGTCCTGATCAAGTCTTCCTGCATAGGTTACACGCACAGGTGTTTTCATATATTCCATCACGGTTTTCTTTGCAAATTTATCCTTGGCTGTGCAAGTAACTCCCCTTGGCTTATAAAAAGCGAAAATCATTTTTTCTTCTATATGTCCTACTTCTTTTCGGTTCACTTTCACAAGATCGGTAGGTCCAACCATGCTTCCTAAGGTAGCAACTTCTCCATTGATTGTAACGCTCTTTGTTTGAATCAATTGGTCTGCTTCACGCCGTGAACAAATCCCTGCTTCTGCCATAAATTTATTGATTCTTTTCATTCTTCTTCCTTCTTTCATGCCTCGGCATCCTAAAGCATTATATCATTTTTCACATAGACTTGCCAACTGAATATAAAAAGGCAGCCTGCTTTCACAGACTGCTCTCAATATAGAATCCACAGCGAATCCATATATCTAAACCATATTATTTAATAGTACATAGAAGCATTCATCCCACCAGCAACATTGATTACCTGAAATCCTGCCTTCAGTAATTGACTAACGGTCATCTTACTTCTTCCACCAGATTGGCAGAATATGTAGTAGGTCTGATCTTTTGACAAGTATTTTTGCGGATTCGAAAGCAAGTCATTCATTGGTATATTCTTAGCACCTTTAATGCTTCCGCTCACATATTCGTAAGGTTCACGAACATCAATCAAATTCTTCCCCTTACTCTTTTCTCTCAATTCGTTCATTTGGATTGTATGACTATTGCTTTTACTTAATAAACCAAACATATGATATCCTCCATTATAATTTCTTCAACAAGTCTAAGTTTCTATAAGGATCGTATCATACTTATAAGCACTCTTCTGTGACAAAATCACCGTTTCGTATTAAACAATATATCTTCCTACAATTGAACTAAGTCCTGCAACGGTATCCTGATTAGCCGCTGTTGCAGTCTTTGTTTCCCTGATATCTTCATCCAGTCTTGTAATTCGCTCACAGATTCCTTCCATTTTTGAACAATTTACTTCGATTGTGTCACTAATATAGTGTACTGTTTCATTCATCTTAGCCAATTCACCAATTACTTCTGTCAGGCTATCATGTAAATGATCCATACTTAATGAGATTTCTTGGGAATTTCTAGCATACTCCATACTGTAATCATCAAACGATTGGTAATCTTTCATAACCGACTCTTCCATGAAATCCGCCATCTCTTTGGATACACTTTGCAATCCTTCAACCGCACCAATTACTTCAAAAGAAAGTTCCTTGATATTTGTCGCAGAAACCTTTGTATGGTCCGACAGGCCTTTGATTTCATCTGCAACAACACTGAATCCCTTCCCTGCTTCTCCTGCCCTTGCAGCTTCAATACTTGCATTGAGTGCGAGGAAGTTGGTTTAATTGCTAATTCTTAGAATCTCATCGGTTAGCTCATTGATATTCGTTACGGAAGCACTTTTTTGCAGTTTATCCGTCAAATCAAGTTCCATCTTTTCAAGGCGTTTCATAATACCCATCTTGGATTCTTGAACCTTTTCCTTGATTTCTCCTGCCTGATCATTACTCACTTTCGTCATTAAACGATTATCCTTTGCCAGATCAAGCAATCGTTTAGAGGTGTCTGTAATTTCAAAAATAGTTGTGGATACATTTTTTAGATTTTGCGATAATGTGCTTGAAACATCCGTAATAGAAGCAATTGTAGTCGCAATTTCTTCACTCATTATCGCCTCATTACTCACAACATTTTCAATTGTAGTTGTCTCTTCTTGAATGAAATTTGTATATTCTTTGATTCCCTTTACAGTCCGATGCGTCATCTCGATTAAGCTATTTAGATTAACCGCAATTTCTTCCAGCTCATCGCCAGATTGTACCACTACTTTTTTGGTCAAATCCCCATTACTTGATACCACTTCAATAATTTTATTATTTAAGAGAACAAGGTTCTTCTCAACATTATGTATAATAATAGACAAAATAATGCTTGCAACTACCAAGAATACAATTGAGGATATGATAACCACTAGTAAAAACGCTCTTGTCTTTGCATAAATATCATCTAAACTAACATCCACACCTACAATCCCAACACTTTTTCCGCTTTGATCCAAAATGGGCGCATAGGCAGAAATACAGGTTCCCCACTCATCGGTTGTAGGTTCTAAATCAGTAGTCGCCGTTCCTTCAAACGCATTCATCATTTCCGGCGTAATTTCATA
>CAZWNX010000008.1:36591-38538 GCA_964635395.1 uncultured Lachnospiraceae bacterium | reverse complement strand
GCATGCATTTTACTGTTATCAATCATTAGCTGGTTAACATTTTTGTAAACGATAAAATCAATTACTGTAACTAATAAAACAGAAAGTCCAATCAATAAAATAAGTAACTTTTTCTGCAAACTCATTTTTCGTGTCTTCATATGTTTACCTCGCAATTAGTATGATTAATCAGCATTTACTAGTCCACTAAATACCTCATTTACATTTAAATCTCCACTCTTGGTAACAATTGTCTGCCCATCTTTCAGCAATACATAGACTTCTTTTTGATCCTTCGTCTGAATTGCCAACCATTTATAGTTGTCTGACCCAACTAGTAAAACAGGTCCATCACTTGCTTTTAATACATAGGATTCGCCATTTTCATCCATCTTCGTATAGACATCAATGTCCTTTAACAACTCATTTGTCTCAGCATAGCTTAAATTTGCATAATGCATTCCTTCATCTATTCGTTTGATTCCATCAACACTAACCTGCCAGTCAAACAAAGCACTCCATGTTTGTACCACTTCTAAGCGACTCTGCGCACAAATAAGGGCATTACTCTTTAAATAACCTCGTCCATCACCCCAAATCGCGCTGATTCGCCCGAATTCATTTAGCGTTGCATCTGTCTCAAGATGATAGAAAATCGTCTCAAGGTCATCACTAGCACCATATTGGGAAATGGCCAACTCAATGTAATTGTCGTTTTTGTCCAAATCCACAACTGCATACAGATCAGATGCTGGGTTTTCAAACTCTAATTGCTCTGAATAATCTTTCCCATTAATTGTCAGTTTTGGTGTAACAACAAAATCCTCTGGATTCTCAATGGCCTCAAATAGAATCGTATCCTGCTGCCCATCTCCATTGATGTCTTTTGTTACTTCGGCCCCAACAGGAACAAGGCGATCATAATTTCCATTATAAGTATAATTCTCACTCAAACCTGGGAACTCTTCGTATGGAATTATAAACTCAATAATTCCAGCTGCATAACTTCCAAGCTCATATGGGTTTCCATAAAAATGTACTCCTGTATTTGAAAAGTACCATTTACCATCAACCCATATGGTATCCATTAAATATGCTTCAAAACCTTCATTCAAACGGTTTTTATAGCTTGCAACATTTGCCTGCTTGATAACATAATCACTTACAAAGGATTTTACCGCCTCTAGATCACTCCCTAATTGCTCAAGGGTAATTCTCTTTCCCGTTGTTAGATCATAATTAATGCCAGTCATCGCATAATTTCCATGCGCTCCTCCTGTATAACTATAATCTGTCTTTGCAAAAGAAAGAACATTTCCACTATTCCTAAGTGTCGCGAAATCTACACTTGCGTCAAAAGGTTGAAATGGATAGTCTTCACTCTGGGTGAATTTAATCTCTTCTTTAGCAGCATCTATTGTTTCCGGAATATAGGAACGAAATTCTTCCAACATCGCCTGAATATCCCCATTAATAGCATCTTCCACTTCTTTTTTTTGTGAAAAAGATACTACAGGATATAGAATGGTTCCCGCAACTAATTCCGTTCCATCCTCTGCTTTTTCAGAAAGCACTTCTGTTTTGTAAGTAATTTCAGGTACGTTGGCTTCTACTACTTCTTCAACCTCCTGTGTTTCTTCCTGTGTCTCTTCTGTGGTATTCTCTACTTCACTTTCCGTAAGTTCGCTTACTTCTGGCTCTTTTACATCCGGATTTGTTCTTACGCACCCACTTAAAACGAGCATCAGTGCAAGACTTGCCATAACTATTTTCTTTTTCATATTCTCCTCCTCAAATCAATGCTCAAATTCAATCAATCACAAAAAATTAAATCTGCAAATACCGCACTTGACTCTAAATCACCTTTCGGGGTTGAAATGCTGAATCCATCTTTTATAAGTACATATTTTATTTTATTATCTTTTGTTCGAATCATTAGCCACTCTTTGTTGTCCGTACCTACCAGCA
>CAZWNX010000008.1:10613-36491 GCA_964635395.1 uncultured Lachnospiraceae bacterium | reverse complement strand
CGTAATTGTTTTCCACATCTGGGATATAAAAGTGAATTCCATCCCCTGAAAGATACCATTTCCCCTCTACAAAAAGATCTTCCTTAACAAGTTTTTGAAGCTTTTTGGAATCAACCTCTTTATAAGCGTCATATGTTGATTGATCTAAGATATAGTTCTCAACTAATTTCTTAGCTTCTTCTGCATTACTAACTAACTGTTCAAGGGTTATCTTCTGTCCAGAAGTTAAATCATAATTAATTGCACTACACATAATTTTTTCATCGGGAAAATCTTTACCATTGAATTCTTGCTTTTCGAATGACAACACATTTCCTTGATTTCGAACAACTCGAAAATGCAGGCTTTTACCATATATATTGTCTGCATAGCTACTTTCGGTTAGTATCACGCTATCATCCACGGTATAGGTTAGCCCTGCTGGCATTGTTGCCTTAAACTCAAGTACCATCCTTTGAATATCTTGATTCAATAATGCTTCGACTCCTTTGTTTTCCGGAAAAGAAATCATTGGATATACAATTTCTCCAAGACTCTTTGAAACCAAGTGGTTTGCTTGATTAAATGCCAATTCCCTCTTATAGACAATCGTTGGTTGCACATAATCTATTTTGGCAACTTCCTCTTCATACTCAATTGGTTCCACTTCTTCTGGTTCTTCTACTGTAACATTTGTACTAACTGTACTTTCGCTAACCGTATTCTCACTTACTTCATTTTCACTTACTTCATTTGCACTTACATCATTCATACTGACAGAATCCACAGCATTCTTTTAGCCACACGCCGATAAAACTACACTTGCAATCAAAATAATTGTAGCTGCTTTTTGAATGTTACTTTGAATCTTTCGTTTCATTTTGCTTCCCTTTTTAGTCTTTATTTAATTTGTATTACTTCCCACTTGCTACTCAAACGGATATTTGAGTGGAAATTGTTTGCGAATCTCATCTAAGCGCTTCATAATTGTAAGCGTCGTTTCATGAGGAATCTCATCGCATTCTAATTCCTTGTTTTTAATCGCTTTTCTACATGCCTCGATCTCATACTCATATCCACTAATCTGTCTTGGACATTTTTTCTTTTCTATCACTTCGTACTGATCATTGTATACCACATAGGACTCTGGATTATTGATGTTTTCAATGACCATAAATCCTTTTGTTCCTTGAATGATTCCTTTTCGATCCCCAACACTATTCATCGCTGCTGTTAAAACCGCTGTCTTGCCATCCTCATAGTAAATCGTAATGCTATCGGATGCATCCACTCCAGTATCAAAGAAGGCACAACTTGCCTGAATACTTTTAATATTATTACCAAAAACCATATCTGCAAAATGAAGTGGATATATACCTAAGTCAAGTAGTGCTCCCCCAGCAAGATCCATACTACGCAAACGCTCTTTATTCGTAATCTCATAAGATAGATTTGCACTCAAAAACTTCGGTTCCCCAATTAGTTTTCTGGCAAGTACCTGATCGATCATTTCACGCATTGGCATATATCTTGTCCAAATAGCTTCTGTCAAAAATACTTTCTTTTTCTCTGCGTAGTCAATGAGCTCTTTTGCTTCTTCATAATTCACACAGAATGGTTTCTCAACAAGAACTGGCTTTTTATAGTCAATACACAGCATCGCATGCTCTTTGTGAAAGGTATGTGGTGTAGCAATATATACTAAATCCACTTTTGGATCCTCAAGCATCTCTTCATAACTTCCATAGGCTTTTTCAGCACCAAATAGACCTGCAAACTTATCTGCCTTAGCCTGATCTCTTGATGCAATGGCATATAAATCTGCCTTCATCATTTTATTCACTGTCGTTGCCATTTTCTCAGCAATTGCACCAGCACCAATGATACCAACTCGAAATTTAAACATGCCCTTTACCTCCTTTGATCATTGCCGCCTGTTCCTTTAATTCTCTCGCATTCTCCAGAACAGCCTCGGTTATACTACCAGCTCCTAATAATCTTGCAAGTTCCTCTACTTCCCCGCCATCACTTAATTCACGGATTCCTGTCTTTGTAGAGTTTTCTTCAAACGTTTTCTCAATCACATAATGTACATCTGCCATTGCGGCAATCTGCGGTAAATGGGTGATACAAATCACCTGATGTTCTTGTCCAAGTATTCCTAATTTCTGCGCAACTTTCCAGGCTGTTTTTCCACTGATTCCAGCATCTATTTCATCAAAAATCAAGGTCTGTGTTTCGTCTTGATCGGAAAGAACGGTCTTAATTGCCAACATAATTCTTGATAATTCTCCACCACTTGCAACGAGCTGTAATGGTTTTAAAACTTCACCTCTATTTAAAGAAATTTGGAATTCAATATCATTAAATCCTCTTTTTCCAGCATATGCATCTCCTTCGAGTATCACGATTTTAAAATTCACCTCAGTGAAGTTTAATTCTAATAAAGCTGCCTCTAATTCTTGTTCTAGTTTCTGCGCATACTTTTTACGTATTCTAGATAGCTTAATGCATTGATCAAAATAAGCCTTCTCAAGTTCTTTTAAATCATGTTCAAGCTTTATAATATACTCTTCAAAATGCTCATACTTCTCAATCTTCTTACAGCAATCTTCATAATATGCAAGTACTTCTTCAATGCTGTTTCCATACTTTGATTTGAGACGATTGAGCAAATCAAGACGTCCCGATATTTCGTCATAATCCTTTTCATCAAATTCTAAATCCTGAAGATTTTTACTAATTTCATTGCACAAATCATTTAACTGTTCTTCTACAAGAAGCAGTCGCTCATTCATCTCATCAATTACTCTATCATTGCCTCGTATCTGGCTTAATTCTTTGATTCCACGCCCCAAATAGGCAGAAGCAGATTCTTTATAATCATCTGACAGGTACTGATAGGTTGAATACAGTGCACCCGTTAGTTTTTTCCCATTTGTCATTCGATTGAATGTATTCTCTAGTGTTTGGTCTTCACCAATCACAAGATTTGCATGTTCAATTTCTGTTTTTTCAAATTGCAGGAAATCCATTTCCTTTTGTTTATTTTTCCCTGTTTCCTTCTCACTCTCTAACAACGATTTAATTTCTTTGTAATCTTCGTAGAGTTTTGAAGAAATATCAAGTTCCTTTGCCAACTCATCTTTTGCATAATTATCTAATATCTGTGCATGCTTTGATTTATTTCTAAGTGATTGGTGTTCTTGTTGTCCGTGTAGGTCGAGTAGTATTTCACCCACCTCTTGTAGAGTCTTCCCACTCACAGTCTCTCCGTTGATTTTACAGATGCTTTTTTGTGGAAGAATTCTTCGTTGCAAAATCAATCCACCATCCTCTTGCAAAAATACATCCAATTCATTGAGTTTCGCTATTTGAGCTTTGGTAGTAACTCTAAACGTAAGCTCAACATAAGCATATTCAGCACCCGTACGGATTACGCTTTTTCCCGATTTTGCTCCAAGTGCAAGGTGAATAGAGCCAATTAGAATGGATTTTCCTGCACCCGTTTCTCCTGTCATAATATTGAGTTTTTGCTTGAAGTCAATCGTTGTTTCATCAATGAGTGCTACATTCTTAACATAAAGTGTTTCTAGCATATTTTTTCTCCTGCGTCTTCTCCGGACACATCCAAATCACCTAAAACTAATTTTCATTATCAATCATCTTTTGCAATTTTTCCATAACAAGCTGCGTATCTTGAGTTGTACGAATTGCCATCATAATCGTATCATCACCAGCAATACTTCCTACAATTTCATTGAGTGCTAGCGCATCAATGGCTGCTGCCACCGCCATCGCCATACCAGAAACTGTTTTCATAACCAAAATATTTTGGGCCATATCCATAGAAACAAATCCATCCCTTAAAACACGAATGTATTTGTCAGAGAGATGATTTTCCTGCTTCATCAAAATATATTTTTGTTTTCCATCACCAATTGCAATTTTACTCAGTTTCAATTCTCTGATGTCCCTTGAAATAGTCGCCTGTGTCACCACAAATCCTTTTTGCGAAAGTTGCAATGCTAACTCTTCCTGCGTTTCAATTGGATGCTTTTGAACAAGTTCTTTGATTACTTCATGTCGTCTTTTTTTCATACTCTTCTCTCTAATTTTCGCTCATTTTTCGGTTCAAAACCTCTAAGAAACTAACTTCATTTAATCGGATAAAAATCGTTTCTTTTTCAGATTTCGAAATGGTTATGTGATCGCCAGTAACTACTTTTTCATTTTGATTTCCATCAAAATAAACTTCCATTTCCTGCATCTTACCATCGCGCCCTTCTAAGACACGAATTTCTATTTCATCGTCTGGTGCTAGTATAATACTTCTCGTATTTAAGGTATGTGGGCAAATTGGTGTAATAACAATCAAACTAGCCTTCGGTTCTACAATTGGACCACCTGCTGACATATTATAACCTGTAGACCCCGTTGGCGTTGCTATGATAATTCCATCCGCAACATAACGATTTAAGAAAATACCATTCACATAGATTTCATAAACGATTACTTTTAAAACTCCCTGTCTGGTAATCACAATGTCATTGAGTGCATGGGTTTGCTCACACAATTCTCCCCCCATACATAAAACTCCTTTTAACATCATTCTTTTTTCTGTAAAATACTGATCTGCAATCAGAGCGTCAAGAGCCTGGTAGAGATTTGAGATTTCAACCTCTGCCATATAGCCTAATGTTCCAAGATTAATGCCCAACAATGGTATATTCAGATGAACGGTCTCTCTGGCAACTTGCAATAGCGTTCCATCTCCACCTAACACCAAAATACAGTCCGTATCTTGCGGTACATCGCAAGGTTGATTATTTTGTCGAATCAGCATGCTACAATTCATATCCTTTGAAATCAAATAATTCATGATCTCTTGTACATGATAATCACTTGCTTGCTTTTGTTCATTTGCAATCAGGTAAAAATTCTTCATTCTTATTATCCGCCTTCGCCTATGCACTACAACAACTGGTGTGCTTTATTTACTACATCCTCTTCAAGGCTTTCGATTGAATCTAGATGTCGATCCTTCTCATCTGTTTTTTGAAGATATACTAAGTACTCGATATTACCTTCCGGACCTTTGATTGGTGAATAGGTTAAACCAAGCACTACAAATCCAATTTTAACGGCATCTTCAATGGTTTTTAGTATAACACTTTTATGAACGCTTGGATCACTTACAACCCCTTTTTTACCGACTGCTTCTTTACCCGCTTCAAATTGTGGTTTGATCAAACAAATCATCGTTCCATCTTCTCGTAACAACGCATGCGCTGCTGGTAGAATCTTAGACAAGGATATAAAAGACACATCCACAGATGCAAAATCAATCTCTTCTCCTATCTGTTCTTTCACTACATATCTGAAATTCGTCTTTTCCATACAGATAACACGAGGGTCACTACGAAGTTTCCATGCAAGTTGTCCATGTCCAACATCAATGGCGTACACCTTCTTTGCACCGTTTTGTAACATACAATCAGTAAATCCTCCGGTGCTTGCCCCAATGTCCATACAAATGGACTCATCTAACCTTAATCCGAATTCGTTCATTGCTTTTTCGAGTTTCAGTCCGCCACGACTAACATATTTAAGTGTAGAGCCGCGTACTTCAATTTTCACTCTTTCTTCCCAGAACATGGAACCTGCTTTATCTTCCTTTTGATCATCTACATAGACAATCCCAGACATTATAATTGCTTTTGCCTTTTCTCTAGAGGGCGCAAATCCTTGTTTTACTAACAATTGATCTAAACGTTCTTTCATATTCTCTTTCCGGACTATGAAAGTTGTGAATACTTAGCTATAATTTGATCTACGATCGAATCCACATCAAGTCCTACTTCTTTTTTTAGTAATTCCACATTTCCATGCTCTATATAAGCATCTGGTAATGTAATATTCATAACTTCACAGTCTAAATGATTGTCCTGTACAAATTGTGAAACCTTTTCACCATACCCACCACTTCGCACATTTTCTTCCATTGTAACATATAGTTTATGGTGATTTATTAAACTCAATAAACTCTCTTCATCAATTGGTTTTACAAACCTAGCGTTAACCAAAGAACAGTTTATTCCCTGTTCCTTCAATTTACGTCTGACTTCTTCTGATGTTTTAACCATGCTTCCAACTGCTAACAGCACAATTCCAGACTCCGCATAGATGAGTTCACTTTTTCCAAGGCTGACTTCTTGCCGAAACTCTTTTAAGCCATCATAGGCCTCTCCTCTTGGGTATCTGATTGCCACCGGCCGTTCAAGTGTGAGTGCATACTTTAACATATCCGATAATTCCCATTTGTTTTTGGGTGCCATAATATGCATATTGGGAATGGACGATAAGAACGATAAATCAAATATTCCCTGGTGCGTCTCGCCATCGCTACCAACTAGTCCTGCGCGATCAACTGCAAACACGACTGGGAGATTCTGGATACAGACATCGTGTAAGATCTGATCATACGCTCTTTGCAAAAACGACGAGTAAATTGCAACGACTGGCTTAAGTCCGCCTGCTGCAAGTCCAGCTGCAAACGTTACGGCATGCTCTTCTGCAATTCCAACATCAAAAAATCGTTCTGGAAAACGATTCCTGAAACGTTTTAACCCCGTTCCATCTGGCATTGCAGCAGTAATTGCAACAACCTTCTCATCTCGTTCTCCCAATTTATTCATAACCGTTGAAAACACATCCGTATAATTGGCTTTTGATTTGGTATGAAGTGGCACACCTGTTGGAATATCGAATGGCTCTGCACCATGAAATCTTGCTGGGTGACGCTGCGCAGGTAAGTATCCCTTTCCCTTTTGCGTCAATACATGCACAATCACAGCATTCTTAACACGCTTTGCTTCCTTCATGATCTTAATCATCGCATTGATATCATGACCATCCACAGGTCCTAAATAAGTGATCCCCATATCCTCAAAAAACATTCCTGGAACAAACCACTGCTTAAAAGAATTTTTTGCTTTTTGAATGTTTTTTACGACTTTTCCACCCACTCTAGGTACTTCTAAAAGTCTGTTATAAATATTATCTTTGAGTCCCTGATAAACTGTATCTGTTCGAATATTATTCAGGTATTTTGATACGCCACCTACGTTTTCAGAAATAGACATATTGTTGTCATTTAAAATAATGATATAATTACTTCCCATCCTAGAAGCATTATTGAGGGCTTCATAGGCCATTCCTCCCGTCAAAGATCCATCTCCAATCACGGAAACAACAGTATGGTTTTCACCTAGAATATCTCTGGCTTTTACAAGTCCTAAACCTGCTGAAATAGACGTTGAACTGTGCCCCGTATCAAATGCGTCACAGTCACTTTCCTTACGCTTTGGAAAGCCACTCATTCCTCCATATTTACGAAGTGTTTCAAATCCGTCCCTTCGTCCCGTTAGTAATTTATGGGTATAGGATTGATGCCCTACATCCCAAATAATCTTATCTGTCGGTAAATTAAGTGATAAATGCAATGCCATCGTAAGTTCAACCGCCCCAAGATTTGAGCCAAGATGTCCCCCGCTTACACTTATTTTTTCAATCAGAAATTGTCTGATTTCACAAGCTAATGCCTCGTATTCACTTGGATTCAACGTTTTAATATCATTTTCTTTCTCAATTCGTTCAAGTACCATGGTATCCCCTTAGTTTTCTCTATTCATCAAATCAATGATTAAGGCTTCTAGGAATTCATTGCGACGTTCAAACTGACTTAACAACGTAATCGCTTCCTGTGATAATTTTGCTACTTCTTCTTTTGCTTCTTCAACACCTCTCATTGTTACATAGGTCACCTTATGATTCTGTTCATCACTTCCAATTGGCTTCCCAAGCACTTGCTCATCACCAATCACATCTAGAATATCATCCTGAATTTGAAAAGCGACTCCTACATGATGTCCAATTATTTCCAGTTTCTTAACATCTTCTTCAGATGCACCCGCTAGTACCGCTCCAATACAAAGCGATGCTTCAATCAGTGCCGCTGTTTTATGTTCATGAATAAATAATAACAAATCAATCGTTGTTTCCTGACTTTTATTTTCTGCAAGAACATCCGCTGTTTGCCCACCGATCATTCCATAGATACCAGCCTTTTTTGCCAAAATTTGCATCGCGCAAATTACACCATTTGTATCGTTCGTCAATGCGGCTGCTTTCAGTGCAGTTTCGAATGCGTAATTTAAAAGTCCATCTCCAGCCAATATTGCGATTGCTTCTCCATATGCCACATGTGTGGTTGGTTTCCCTCTTCTTAGACAGTCATTATCCATCGCAGGCAAATCATCATGCACAAGTGAATAGGTATGTATCATCTCAAGCGCTGCCATAAATGGTTCTACAACGGCCCCAGTTCCCCCGAACAATCGATAACACTCAAGCATTAAAATTGGCCTTAATCGCTTCCCTCCAACATGTACACTATAGTTCATAGCTTCTATTACATTTTTTTGATACCCTTCTTCATCCGGTAAATAATCTGCCATGACTCTTTTTACATATTCAATGCGTCCTAGAAATTCTTCATGAAAGTTCATCCGTCTCTCCGTTTCCATTAATCAACAACACCTTTTTTTCAACTTGATCAATTAATTCGTTGCAGTACTTCACTTGATTCATCCCCTTTTGGTAATAATCAAAGGCTTCTTCTAAACTGCAATCGGAAGACTCAAGCTTTAATAAGGCTTCCTGTATATGTTCAAATGCTTCCTCAATAGAAGCTGGCTTCTCTTCTTTTGTATTTATAATCTGTTCACTCTTTTTACTCATCATACTTCCTTTCAAAGGACATAATCTCTTGGACTGTAGTTGTTAATACTCCGTCACCTAAATGCACTTTTATTTGGTCGTTTACCAAGACATCCGAAACCTTCAACACGCTTTTTCCATGTATATCACTAACAAACCCATATCCCTGACTGATTTTATCAAGTGGCGAACGTCCCTTTAATCGTTGTGCCAATAGAGCAAGTTCATGCCTTTTAGACCTAAGCCTTTTGTCCATTTCACCAGCTAATTTATCAACTACATAATCAAGATATTGCTTTTGTTGGTTTAATTTAGAAAGCGGGCTATTATAAGTCAGTTGCTTTTGATAGCTTTGCGTCTGACTTCTTGCCGTTTGTATATGACTCTTCATCAAACCGCCTAAGATCTTATGGATATCCTCCATTTTTTGTTGAAAAGCATACCAATCAAATACTGCCAACTCGGCTGCCGCTGAAGGCGTTGGTGCTCTCAAATCCGCAACAAAATCCGCTATTGTAGTATCTGTTTCATGTCCTACCGCCGAAATGATTGGAACTCCCGAATCAAATATAGCCTGCGCAACACGTTCTTCGTTAAATGCCCACAAATCTTCAATAGAACCGCCTCCACGACCAACAATCATGACATCCACTCCATATTGCTCAAGCACTTTAATTCCTTTAACAATACTCTCACTTGCCTGATCTCCTTGGACGATTGCTGGATAAAGGATGATTTCTACAAATGGATTTCTTCGCTTTGCGACTTGTATAATATCTCGAATTGCTGCACCTGTGGAAGCTGTTACCACACCAATTTTTTGAGCATAAGCCGGAATCGTTTGTTTATAAACAGAATCAAACATGCCCATTTCGTATAATTTCTGCTTCAATTCCTCAAATCGTTTATATAGTAATCCGCCACCTTCTAACAGAATTTCTCTTGCATACAATTGATACTTACCATCGCGTTCATAAATATCAACATTCCCCATTACGATAATTTGTTGCCCATCTATTAGCTGAAACAATAGACCTGATCGGTTTCCTGCAAACATAACACAGGCCATGGTTCCCTTGGCATCTTTTAATGTAAAATAAATATGTCCAGAAGAATGGTATTTTACATTGCTTGCCTCGCCTTTGACAGCAAGAGCATGTAAAACAACATCTTTCACAAACATATTCTTAATATAAGTATTGACTTGGGTTACCGATAATATATTCTTATGCAAATTTAGCTAACACTCCATTGATAAATGCTGAAGACTCATCTTGTCCAAATTTCTTAGCAAGTTCTACAGCCTCGTTAATCGCTACTGAAGTTGGAATATTTTCATCAAATAAAATCTCATATACTGCTAATCTAAGAATCGTCAAATCCACTTTTCCCATTCTTGAAACGGTCCAACCAACGGCCTTTTGCGCAATCAAATCATCTATTTCTTTTTTTCTACTTACAATATCTTCATACTTTTGGCAAATCTCCATCTGAAATTTGTCTTCCTCGGTAGATGATTCAGATGTATCAAAAAACAATTGGATTTGCTCTGGCATATCTTCTAACTCATTAAATTCAACGCGAAACAATAATAAAAAAATCTGTTCTCTTATTTCTCTTCTATTCATGCTTACCTCTTAATCCATATATTTTAAGTGCCTTTTGCATCTGCAAAAGGCACTAATAGGTTTTATTATTGCTCCGTTTGCATATTCACTCCTGCAATTCGGATATTGACTTGAGAAACGCTTAGTCCGGTCATATTCTCAATTGCTGTCTTAACTTTGTCTTGAACTTTTTGACAAGTAGCAGGTATATTATGCCCGTACTCCATCATGATTGCTAAATCAACCTTTACTTCATCGGATGTCATTTCAACTTTTACACCCTTGGTTAACTTCTTCACACCAACTTTACTCATTAATTCATTCGTGATGTTTCCAACCATTGCACTTACGCCATCTATCTCTGTTGCCGCAAGGCTTGCAATCATCGCAACCACATCATCAGCAATATGAACTGCTCCTAATTTTTCTTGTCCTACAACATAAGTCCCACGTTCCATTTCCTTTTCCATTCAGTGGTCCTCCTTCCGCTTTACTAACCTATTATAACAAATTATCACCATTTTGCAAACAACTTATTCTAGCCAAATACTCATCGTATTCAGATTTTCATTATCTACAAAAGCAATTTTATCTTCTTTACTAACATAATCAAAAATATGCTTCTCTTTGATCAAAAACGTCTTCATCTTATCAAAAGCATCTTTCGAATCACATTTGATCGAAACAACCCTTTGATTTCCTCGATATGCCTGCCGAAAGATTCCTTCTAACTGCTCTGTATCCGTATCTGCCAGATAGGTTCCTGTCTGAACATAATAATTATATTTCTTGGAATCGCAGTTCGGAAGCTCTACTTGTGAAACGATTTTGTGTGTCTTCTTTAATTCTTTTGTTGTAATTAGAAAATACTCATAGGATATTGGAAACAATTCTTTGGCCTGTAACAATTCTTCGTCCTTCATTCCACCAAAACGATTTTCTCCCCATGTCAAATCCATATAATAGTAGTCATCCTCTAGTTTTAGTAAGTTCCACACATGTGGCTCATTATTATTAACAACCCCATATACGATTGTGGTTTCGATTCCCATTCGATTTAGAATGTATTGTGCGGCTTTTGTATAGCCTTGACAAACGGACTCTCCACCAACAAACACTGAGCAGATATTTTGATTATTCTCAGCTTCTAGATTATATTCCGTGTTCTTTACGATGTAATTATATACATAAAGCACTTTTTCATAATCACTCGTCTCCTGTGGCATCCTTGCAATGCACTCAGTAAGATAGCAATCCACCTGATCTTGTATTTCTTCAATTTCCTGGAAATCGAAATCATATTTGATTTGGAGTGAAATCGATATAATTTCATCTTTTCTAGTATGTTTCACACAATCATATCCTGATATATAAAATATTTCAGGACTATCATACATGACACTCCGAAAAACAGTTTCAACTTCGTTTGTATCATAAGAAGAAACGTAAATCTCTGGTTCTAAGTTGGTAACTCCTGAATAAATCTGATGGTATAATTCCTTTTCTGATTGCGATAATGTTTCATAGTAGAATCTTGGTGTTGGTTTATCAACATAACGATTTTCTGGGAAATACTCGATTGCAGTGCTCGCTAATGGAGTATATTGAACGCTCTCCTCTTTCGTTTCAACGCGCACAAAAATATGATCCAAATCACGAATGCTATGCTTTTCCTGCATACATGCCCCTAGTAAAATCACCATAAAACCAAACACAACCAAGCTTCTCTTCATACTATCACCCTCTAGTTTTCACCAAATTCTGATAATTCCAATCCTTTGTTTCTGTCTAGTGTCATTCCGATACTCCATGCATTCACAAATAGGAGTAATGGATTTCCTTTCAAATCTTTTACCTTTTTCATATCCGATGTTCCAATGATCTCTTTCAAATCAACTGGGGAATGAACTACCCAGCGTATATGTTCATATGGCAAAGATTCCATTTTGATTTCTACATTATATTCATTTTCTAAACGATATTTTAATACCTCAAATTGTAAAACACCTACTACTCCTACAATGATTTCCTCCATACCAGTGTTAAACTCCTGAAAAATCTGTATGGCACCTTCTTGGGCAATTTGTGAAATCCCTTTCATAAATTGCTTTCTTTTCATTGTGTCAACCTGTCTCACCCTTGCAAAATGTTCTGGTGCAAATGTCGGAATTCCTTCAAATGAAAACTGCTCATTTGGCATGCATAGCGTATCACCTATTGAAAATATTCCTGGATCAAATACACCAATAATATCCCCTGCATATGCTTCTTCAACGATTTTACGATCACTCGCCATAATTTGTTGTGGTTGCGACAATCGCATGCTCTTTTTCCCTTGAACATGCTTTACTTCCATTCCCGCTTCAAACTTACCAGAACAAATTCTCATAAATGCAATACGATCCCGATGAGCTTTGTTCATATTGGCTTGAATTTTAAATACAAATGCCGAAAATTCCTTTTCTGCCGGCTGAATCAATCCAATATCCGCTTTTCTTGGCAATGGTGGGGTTGTCATTTCCAGAAAAGACTGTAGAAACAATTCAACTCCAAAATTCGTTAATGCTGATCCAAAAAATACCGGCGTTAATTCACCCTGTCTGATTTTATCCAAATCATATTCTGCGCTTGCACCATCTAAAAGCTCAATTTCATCCATCAATGTATCTGTAAGCTGCTCACCTACCAGTTCTATTACCGAGTCTTTATCATCCAGTGATAATTTCTTGGTTGCACCCTCTTTTGTACCCTTAAAGGTGTCTGAAAAGGTAACAATCTGGTTGTTTTCACGATCATAAACCCCTTTGAAATGCTTTCCACAACCAATTGGCCAATTGATTGGACAAGTAGCAATACCAAGCTCTTTTTCTATATCATCAAGTAATTCATAAGTATCTCTTGCGTCTCTGTCCATCTTATTGATAAATGTAAAGATTGGGATTTTTCGCATGACACATACTTTAAAGAGTTTTCTCGTTTGAGCTTCAACTCCTTTTGAAGCATCAATAACCATCACTGCTGAATCTGCTGCCATCAGCGTTCGATAAGTGTCCTCCGAAAAGTCCTGATGTCCCGGCGTGTCCAAAATATTGATACAACAGTTTCCATATTCGAATTGGAGAACCGACGAGGTAACCGAAATTCCTCTTTCTTTCTCAATTTCCATCCAATCGGATACTGCATGCCTTGCCGTTGCTTTTCCTTTCACACTTCCAGCAAGGTTAATTGCTCCCCCATACAATAAAAACTTTTCAGTCAATGTTGTTTTTCCTGCATCGGGATGTGAAATAATCGCAAATGTTCTACGTCTCTTTATTTCATTAAAATGGTTGTTCAACGTTTGTTCCTCCAACTAAAAGATTGCAGTTCCACTTATCGTAATGTCCTGCTCTGGTATTTCTAAATACTGCAATATTGTCGCCGCAATGTCACAAAAGCTATCTCTGGTATGATAATTCTTAGGCTCCATGCCCTTATAATATAGAATTAAAGGCGTATATTCCCTTGAATGATCCGTTGATTCTTTATATCCAGGGTCACATCCATGATCAGCAGTAATCATCAACAAATCATCCTCTTTTAGTTGACTCACTAGATTCCCTAATTGTTGATCAAACGCCGTAAGTGCTTTTGCATATCCGTCAATATCATTGCGATGTCCATATAACATATCGTAGTCTACCAAGTTTATGAAACAAAGTCCATTAAAATTTTGTTCTAAATAGCAGAAAGTTTTATCAATTCCCTCTTTATTACCAGATGTATACACATACTCATCAATTCCCCTACCTACAAAAATATCATTTATTTTACCAACACCAATTACTTTCTTACCATGTTCTTTCAGTATATCAAGCATGGTTCTTTGTGGTGGTTCCAACGAGAAATCATGACGATGTGTGGTTCTTTCATATTGTCCTGATGATCCCACAAATGGCCTTGCAATCACTCTTCCAACACCATGCTCTCCTTGCAAAAGTTCTCTGGCAATTTTACAATAACAATACAATTCTTCTAATGGGACGATTTCTTCATGTGCTGCAATTTGAAATACAGAATCCGCTGATGTATAAACAATCAAATCACCCGTTTTACAATGTTCATCACCGTAATCCTGAATTACCTGCGTTCCTGAGTAGGGCAAATTACAAATCACATTCCTGCCCACTGCTTTTGAAAACGCATCCAATACGTCTGCTGGAAATCCATTGGGATAGGTTGGAAGCGGGCTTGTTGAAATAATACCACTAATTTCCCAATGCCCAATGGTCGTATCTTTTCCTTTGGACGCTTCAGTCATCCTCGCAACAGACCCAATATAGGGTTCCCCCGTTTGATAATCATCCGCTTTACTTGGATCAACGCGCACACCATCAATTTCAAACAAACCCATTTTCTTTAATTGTTTTAAATCGAAATACTCACTCAAACTACATGAATAAAGTGTATTTGTATGTTCATCCCCATATTCGTTTGCATCTGGAAGTGCTCCAATTCCAAAACTATCCAATACTATCAAAAAAACTCTTTTCATTTTTGATCCATACCTCTCTTAATCAGATTCATGTAGACAAGAAAAAAACTTCCGATCGTACTGTGTGATATGACCAATAATTACTTCATTCACAAGAAAATCTCTAAATACATACCACTTATATTCACCACGATCATATTTTTCTTTCAATAACTCTGCCTTCAAGTATAATTTTTTATGTAATTCCATATGCTCTTTATAATCAGTATATCCAATTCTTCGAAGAACTGTTTCTTCAAATGCAAAATGTTCTTTTAATAACCCCATTAGCAAATCAATAAAATTATTAATTTCGTCTTTTTCAATTCCCTCACCCGTAATCTTCATAAAATAATGCGCCATTTCAAACAATTCAAAATGCTGTGCATCTATTTCAGAGTCATTACTCTTCATTGTTTCATCCCAAAGAAGATGGAAATTGGAAGTATCATCAATACTACATGTATCTGCAACTACCACATTGTTTCTTCCATTGCTTTTTGCCTCATACATTGCATAATCCACTCGGTTATACCAACTTGCAAAAGATTCATGTTCACATCGAACTGCCACACCAATACTAACTGTCATTTTACCTACTACAGGGTGCTTTTCTTTTTCGATTGCCATGCGAATCCGTTCACACTGCTCCACTACGTCTTCAACTTTTTTGTTCTGAAACACAATCAGAAATTCTTCTCCACCAAAACGAATGAAAATATCGTCTTTATCTAACTGCGTTCCCGCCGAAAAGACAATTTGCTTTAATATTACGTCTCCAATAGGATGTCCCCAGGTGTCATTTACAACTTTAAAGTGATCAATATCAAGCATTGCCAGTACAAGATTATTCTGATTATGCTCAGAATCATTAACCAAATCTTCTAAAATAGTTTCTAAATAATGACGATTATATAAATTTGTCAACTCATCTTTTGATGCTATTTTCTTTAATCGTTCCTCTAACTTTACCTGTAGCGTAATATCACGGACAGATGCAAAAATGTAGTGCTTTGTGGTTTCTTGCGTATACCACTCAAAATGTTTGATCGTATTATCTTTGCATAAAAAACGATTCTTAAAAACCCTGATTTTATCACTGTCATAAGTTCGTACAATAACATCCCTACTTGCATCCTCATCTCCACGATGTATGAATGAGAAAAAATCTTTTCCCACAAGTTCGTCTATTGTATACCCCGTCACCTCTTTAAATCGCTTGTTCACTTTTACAAACTTACCGTATATATCCCAAATACATAACATCTCCAGATTTCGTTTCACAAATTCGTCTGCTTCTCGTTCTTCATCAGACTTAAAAAAGGCATCTGAAAATACACATGCCACATAATCTTCTTCTAAAGGTATTAGATAATAATACACTTGTTCGTTGTTCGCAATTCTAGATAATTTTCCAATTTGTTCACGATGTGTTTTGATCGTTTCCATAAATATTTCCATAAAACTTTCGGAATCTTTATTTTGATAAATATCAAAATAGTATGAAAAATCAATTTCCGTTTTTTCAATTGAAAAATCAAATTTATCAATTCCACTCTGATTCCACTCTAGAATATCAATTTCTTTAAGCAACCCTTCATCCATAATTCCCTTAAGTAAGACGGCTGCAAAAGGAGTTTTTTTGAAAAACAAATCGTATTTTCTATCCATACATGTCTCATTTCCTTCCAAACTATAAACAAATACTACCTAGCTCTTCAAATTGATTTCTCGAACTCGCTTAACTATTTTAAGTATTCTCTTAGGATCAACTGACAGTTCATGAATTCCTTCTTTCAAAAAAAACTCGGTTAATTCAGGATCACCGGCTGCTTCTCCGCAAATGGATACATCAATTCCTGCATCTTTTGCACTTTTCACAATCATCTGAATACTTCTTTTAAACACATCACTTTTAAAATCATATAAATATTCTGTTCTTGGATTTTGTCGGTCTGCTGCATTTAAATACTGCATCAAATCGTTGGTTCCAATACTAAAAAAATCTACCTTCCTAGCTAACTCGTCACTAATCAACATCGCAGCAGGCGTCTCAATCATAATACCCAGAGGCGGTTTTTTATAGTCCACATTCCTTGTATCTAGATCCTCTACGACTTGATTAACAATTTCTTGAATCTGTTCAATCTCTCTAATGGAAACAATCATTGGAAACATAATCTGTATTGGATAATGATATGCCGCCCTAAATCCTGCTGCCAACTGATCTTTTAGTAATTTGGGATACTCCAAACAAATTCTAATTCCCCGAAATCCCAAGGCCGGATTTTCTTCATTTCCAAGATTTAAATAATCTAACTGTTTATCTGCGCCAATATCCATCGTACGAATAATAAATTTCTTATTCTTCATTTTATTTGCAACACTGCAAAATGTTAGGTACTGCTCTTCTTCAGACGGAAAATCATTTCTTCCAAGAAACAAGAGTTCTGTACGAAATAAACCAATTCCTTGTGCACCATTTTTAATTGCTTCCATAGCATCATCAATGTTCCCAATATTTGCAAATATCTGGATACTTACTCCATCCATTGTAATTGCTTCTTGCTTCTGGTATGTTTTCAACAAAAGTTCTTCTTCTTTTTGAAGCTCTAGTTTTGTTTGCATCACCTCAAGCATCTCTTTTGTTGGAGATACAATTACTTGACCGCTCTCGCCATCTAAAATTGCAAGTTCACCGTCTAAAATAGCTTCTATGGAAATATCCACAATTGCTGGTATTCCAAGGGTTCTTGCCAAAATGGAGGTGTGGGAATACGTACTTCCATGTTTTGTGATAAACCCCAAAACATTTGATACATTCATTCGAACTGTTTCGCTTGGCGTTAAATCATTTGCAAATATAATGGCTGGTTCCTTGGGCCACGATTCATTGTTCTTTTCGCCATCTAGATTTTCACGCAACCTTTGGCTAATATCATTAATATCAGCGGCTCTCGCTCTCATATATGCCGTTTCCATTGCTTCAAACTTCATGACCCAAGCTTTTGAAAGCTGTTCGATTGCATATTCTACATTTACATGGTCTTGTCGAATGCTATTTTCAATTTCACCCACGTAATGCTCATCTAATAAAATCATTCGATGCCCCATAAATACAGAAGCATGGTATTCTCCCGCTTCAAGATACACCTTTTGATATAATTCATCTAATTGAACCAAACTAATCTTAACTGCTTCTCGCAATCTCTCAATTTCTAACTCAACATCTGCAACCAATCTTTTTTCAACTAGGGTCTGAGTCTTTTCATGATACTTTAACTTTCCAATTGAAATTCTGTCACTTACTGTTTTTCCAAAATACTGCTTCATTCTATATCCTTCTATTATTTACGCGTTTTATACAATTGAGTTATGTTTTTGTCCATAATGAGCACTATCACCATGACGCAAAGAGAAAATCATCTGTTGAACTTCTGAACTTAGCACTTGCGTGTTTTCGTTTAACTGCATTGTCAGCATTGCCATCTGCGCAATATCTTCCAAAACAATTGCAGTCGAAACCGCCTCTCTGGCATCTCTTCCCCATGTAAAAGGCCCATGTCCTTTACACAGAATCGCTGGAGTATCCATGTAATCCTTGTCAACATAATGCTCTGCAATCTTAGAGCCAACTGAATCAACATAGGATTGTGGCGTCATATTTTGCTCAAATACATCAAAGCATGGCACATTTCCCAGTATATAATCTGCATGTGTTGTGCCAAGACATGGAATTTCTCTTCCTGCCTGTGCAAAACTTGTTGCAAAAATTGACCTCGTATGCGTAATTCCACCTACTAACGGAAATGCACGATAAAGAATTGTATGAATTGCCGTATCCGACGATGGTTGATAAATTCCTTCTACTTTATTTCCCTCTAAATCCATTACAATCATCTGCGCAGGGGTTAGTTTGTCATAAGGAACGCCACTAGGTTTAATCACAAACATACCTGTCTTTCTATCAATTCCGCTTACATTTCCATAAGTTAATGATACCAATCCATTTTTAGGTAATTCCATGTTTGCTTCGCAAACCTTTCGTTTTAAATCCTCTAACATAATAACTCCTTTCATATACTCCCTAATTTACATATTCACTTGGTCATTTTACCACATTTAAGCAAAAAAATAAACCTATCTTCATATCATTTGCACAAAAAAATGGTGTGCAGCTTTTCTGCACACCACCTCTTCATTTTATTCTGTTACATAACGCTCGCTATAATGATGCGCTTGCTCTAACATCATATCTTTTACCTTCATTAAACGAATTTGAGTACTTCTTTCATTCTCGTCTAATTTCATAATAATATACTTAATGTTTTCCCGTAGCTCCGGAATCATAACATGCTCTAAAGCATTTACTCTTCTTCTTGTTTTTTCAATTTCTGCTGCCATCAATTGGCAGGATTTTTCACACTCCGCAAGCCTTAACATATCCGGAAATATATCAGCCAAAGCCTTTACAGAATCATCTAAATCACTTGAAGTAAAAGCAAATCCATAAGAATAAATATCATTTGCATCAGGTGTTTTCGTATGGTACTCAAAAACAGGAATATCGACACTCATAACATTTTTAGTGGACGTTTCTAAATAAACCTCTTGTTTTGGTGCTAGCAATGCAACGTCTAGTACTTCCTGAGACATACCTGCTCTTGCCAAGACAAAATTCTTATTTGCTGAAGCAATTCCTTCTTCCACTCGTTCTCTTAGTGCTTTGTTTTCACGTACTAAATCCAGAAACTGACGCATCAATTCGTCGCGTTTATCTTTTAACAACTTATGCCCTCTTACTGCTACAACCAACTTCTTTTTCAATTTTGTTAATTCCATACGAGTTGGATTCACGCGGGTTTTTGCCAAGATAAGCACCTCCTTTTGTCAGTTACTAGTATTATTCTTGTTTTCCATAATATTGATCTAAAAACTCATCTTTAATACGTTTCAACTCTGTTCTTGGTAAAATAGATAATAGCTTCCAACCAAGTTGTAAGGTTTCTTCAATATCTCTGTTTGTTAAATAACCTTGAGATACATACTCTTTTTCAAAAGCCTCAGAAAACTGCGCATACAACTTATCAATATCGGTTAATGCTGCTTCTCCTAATACTACCATCAATTCTTTTGCTTCTTTACCCCTTGCATATGCCGCAAATAACTGATTCATCGTATTTGCATGGTCTGCACGGGTTTTTCCTTCACCGATACCTTTGTCTTTAAGACGAGACAATGAAGGCAATACATCAATTGGTGGTGCAATATTCTGACGATATAATTCACGACTAAGAATAATCTGTCCTTCTGTAATATAACCAGTTAAGTCAGGAATCGGATGTGTTTTATCATCTTCTGGCATGGTTAAAATTGGGATCATTGTAATACTTCCAGCTTTTCCCTTTAGTCTGCCTGCTCTTTCATATAGAGAAGCCAAGTCAGTATACATGTAACCTGGATATCCTCTTCTTCCTGGAACTTCTTTTCTAGCGGCTGATACTTCACGTAATGAATCTGCGTAGTTTGTTATATCTGTTAAGATAACTAATACATGCATATCTTTTTCAAATGCAAGGTATTCCGCTGCTGTAAGTGCCATACGTGGTGTTGCAATACGCTCAACAGCTGGGTCATTCGCCAAGTTTACAAACATAACCGTACGGTCAATTGCTCCCGTCTCTTTAAAGCTTTCAGTGAAGAAGTTTGCCTCTTCAAACGTAATACCCATTGCTGCAAATACTACCGCAAATGGTTCACTTGTTCCACGTACCTTTGCTTGTCTTGCAATCTGAGCAGCTAATTGAGCATGTGGAAGTCCACTTGCTGAGAAAATTGGTAATTTTTGTCCACGAACCAAAGTATTTAATCCGTCAATTGCTGAAACACCTGTTTGAATAAATTCTTGAGGATAATTTCTTGCCGCTGGATTCATTGGCAAACCATTAATATCCATTCTTTTTTCTGGTAAAATTTCTGGTCCATTATCAATCGGACGTCCCAAACCGTCAAACACACGGCTAAGCATATCTTCCGATACTCCAAGTTCCATACTTCTTCCCAAGAAACGCACTTTGCTATTGGATAAGTTAATACCTCTAGCACTATCAAATAACTGTACCAATGCATTTCCCTTATCAATTTCTAACACTTTACAACGACGTTTTTCTCCTGATGCTAACTCAATCTCAGCTAACTCATTATAAGAAACATCTTCCACTCCATGCACTAACATAAGAGGACCCGCTACTTCCTGTATGGTTCTATACTCCTTTGGCATTAGGCTTCCTCCTTCTGTAATAATAGATTTGACTCACGATGGATACTCTCCAAAATGGAATCGTATTCAACCTCTAATTTTTCAACTTCCATGTACTTAAATCGTCCAATACGCTCTCTAACAGGTAACTTTACTAACTGATTAATATCTGCTCCCTGCGTAAGTGCATTCAAAGTAATATCATAGAATGCCAACACAAGTTCCATCATTTGGAATTGTTTGGTAAGTGGCGAATAAGTGTCCACTTCATGAAATGCATCCTGATGTAAAAAGTCTTCACGAATGGATCTTGCTGCTTCTAGTTTTAATCGATCCGGTGCAGATAAAGCATCCATACCAACCAACTTAACAATTTCATCAAGTTCAGATTCTTCATGCAAAAGTTTCATGATTCGAGTTCTATCCTCAACCCATTTTGAATTTACATTATCATCAAACCATTTTCCCATATTATCTGCATATAACGAATAACTCGTCAACCAGTTAATTGCTGGGAAATGTCTTCTGTAAGCTAAGTTTGCATCAAGCCCCCAGAACACCTTAACAATACGAAGTGTTGCCTGCGATACTGGTTCAGAAATATCTCCTCCTGGAGGTGATACTGCTCCAATAACAGAAAGTGTACCTTCTCTACCAGTTGATCCCAATGAAATAACACGACCTGCTCTTTCATAAAACTGTGCCAAACGGCTTCCTAAATATGCTGGATATCCTTCTTCACCTGGCATTTCTTCTAAACGACCAGACATTTCTCTTAGTGCCTCAGCCCATCTTGATGTTGAGTCAGCCATTAGTGCAACTGAGAATCCCATATCTCTAAAGTATTCTGCAATTGTAATACCAACATAAATCGATGCTTCACGAGCCGCTACTGGCATGTCAGAAGTATTTGCAATCAGAACCGTTCTTTCCATTAAGGAATAGCCTGTTGTAGGGTCTTTTAATTCTGGAAATTCATTTAATACGTCAGTCATTTCATTTCCACGCTCACCACAACCAATATATACGATAATGTCTGCTTCTGCCCATTTTGCAAGCTGATGTTGAACCACCGTCTTACCGCTTCCAAATGGTCCCGGTATAGAAGCTACTCCCCCTTTTGCAACTGGAAACAGAGTGTCTACGATTCTTTGCCCCGTTACTAATGGCTTATCTGGAGATAATTTTTCATGATATGGTCTTCCAACACGAACTGGCCATTTTTGTAACATCGTAACTTCTACAATTGTTCCATCCTTTTGTTCAATCGTGGCAACGGTATCTGTTACAAGGAATTCACCTGATTCAATGGATTTGATAACACCTTCTACTCCATTTGGTATCATAATCTTTTGAGAAATAATAACCGTTTCCACAACAGTTCCGATAATATCTCCTGCAACAACAGCGTCATTTATCGCAACACTCGCCACAAAATTCCATTTCTTTTCACGGTCAAGGGATGGTACTTCAATACCTCTTGTAAGATTATTTCCCGTACGTCTCATAATCTCTTCTAATGGTCTTTGTATTCCATCAAAGATACTTCCGATGAGTCCAGGTCCTAATTCCACACTCAAAGGTGCTCCAGTTGATTCAACTGGTTCTCCTGGTGCTAACCCAGAAGTCTCCTCATATACCTGAATCGATGCTTGATCCCCATGCATTTCAATGATTTCACCAATTAGGCGCTGTTCACTAACACGAACTACGTCAAACATGTTAGCTTCTCTCATTCCTTCTGCAATTACCAGTGGACCTGCAACTTTTTTAATCGTTCCATTTTTCATCCTACTTATCACCTGCTTTGCTATTTTTCGTTGTTAAATATAATATCTGACCCAACAGCTCGCTCTACCGATTTTTTAACATTTCGAATTCCCATACCCGTATTACCAGACACACCTGGAATTGGTATTATTGCAGGAATCAAAGCTGTTAAATAGCGATCCATTTCTGGCTCTATTAATGCTTGTATTGCTTCTGTAACATAGATTACAGCATACTCTTGCTCTGCTAATTTTTTCAAGGTTTTTGCAGCATCTTCACTATTTTCGACCGGGAAGGTTGCAATGCCAAGAGCCGCAAAACCATAGATACTGTCAGAGTCTCCCATGATTGCTACTTTATACATACATTTCCCTTATCCTTTCCCGAATCAAGTCTTGCGAAAGATTGTTTAGCTTACCTGATAAAATAATGCGAACTGATTTGATTTCACTTTCTCTTGCAAGTATAAACGCTGCCAATGGCTCCACTGAAAAATGATTATTCTTTTGTGGCTTAATCTCTTCCATAATCACATTATCACACCATCTCTCAAATGCTGAAGGCGATTCTTTAATTGCCTGCACCGCATCCACATAAATCGTTGTTTCCAAATATTGATACAGTTCTTGCTCTCCCTGAAGTATCACTTCTATTAACTGATTCTTATCAAGGGTTTCGCACTCTGCAATTGCATCTTGAAAAAACGAATTTTTCTTTCCTGTTTTCAGTCCACGAACCGCTATATTAATATTTGCGGCAACAATCCTAAGTTCCGCATATTTTTGAAAAAGAGCTAGTTTTGTTTCACTTGCTTTTTGATAAAGCGTATCAAGCGCTGCCCGATCCAAAATCACATCACATAATTGACCGTCCCCAGTATGCATCAAAACTTCATAAGCTTCCTTTGCACTCTCCCTCATAAACTCAGGTAACAGCGTGAAATCATGTTCTTTCACTGCCTGATTAATCAATTCAGGATCCACTGTAGCATTTTTCATAAATACATTTGGTCGTTCTTTATGCGTATAATACTGCTTTAAAGATGCCTTTAAATTGTGAAAATCATTTTCATATAAAAAGGTGTTAAATATGGACATATCCTCAACGAGTTCCTTCATAAGTTCCCATGTTTTTTCTCGTTCGTAGGAAAGCATTTGTTCCGCGCTCATATAGTCCGAACTCCCCCAACCCTTATCTGTCAAAACACGCATACACTCTTCATGAGACTTTGATGCAAGTAATTGCTCAAGCACCTGTTTATCTAGTAGTGTAAGCTCTTTTGAATGGATGCGGGCAACTGCATATACATACTGCTCATTGGTCATTTCGACCACCCTTCCTTTCTAAACTCACACTTCAAATAACAACGCGCTTACCTGATCAGCAATTTGATCTTTTTGCTCTGCCAATAATGCCTCAAAGGAACAATTAATTTCAATATCATCATAAATTAATATGAATCCACCTTCTATCTTAACTGCTTGATCGCTGATTTTTAAACTCGCACCAGAATTACTTTCCAAAGCTTTTGCAATGTCTTGTTCATATCCACTTGGTAAACGCATCTGATCCTTCTTCGAAAAGCAGATACAACCGCTTTGCTTCTGCGCGTATTTTGGAATCATGGTTAAAAGCTTTGTAAAATAATCATCCGCTGGTAACTCCAACAACTCCTGTCTTGATTTTTCAACCACCTGAACAATTAAATTCTGCTTTGTTTCAAGGATCATTTTTCTTTTTTGGAGGGCTGCCGCTGATTCTGCACGTTGTAAAAAGGATTCCTCTTCAATTTTAAGTTTCTCTAATTCTGCCGATTTCTTTGCAGCACTTTCTTTTTCAGCTTTGTGCAAGATATCTTCTGCCTTTTTATTTGCTTCTCTTAAAATTGCTTCTGCGCACTCTGAAGCATTTGCTTCAATATGCCCTACTATTTTTTCTAATCCGGTCATCGCCCGATCTCCTTATCTTATATATTAAGACCTGCTATAGGTATAATCGCAAGAATAGAAATCAGTAATGCAAGAATTGCATACGTTTCTACCATCGCTGGGAAAATCATCGCTTTACCAAATTGATCTGGTTTTTTAGATACTAACGCAATACTAGCCACTGCTGTTTTTGATTGCATGATTGCTGAGATGTAACCAACAATTGCCATTGGCATACAAGCAGCAAAATATAACAATCCTTTTGCAAAGGAAATGTCAGAACTTCCACCTAATACTCCAATTTGTGTTAAAGCAATAAACGCAATTAGCAATCCATAAATACCCTGTGTTCCAGGAAGTAATTGTAAAATTAGAACCTTACTAAATTTTGCTGGGTCTTCTGTTGTTACCCCCGCTGCTGCCTGTCCTGCAATTCCAACTGCCTTAGCCGATCCTGCTCCTGCAACTAATGCTGATAATACTGCTCCTAATAATGCGAAAACAATTCCTAAACCATCCAATTTTTCCATCTTATTTGTTCTCCTTAAATTTAAAATATTTTGTATTTGCGCGGAATGGCTCAAATGCCCTTCCTCCACCTTCATAAAACTTTCCAAAAAACTCAACATACTGTAAACGAGTTGTATGTACATATGCTCCCAATGCGTTAATTGCAATATTAAGCGTATGTCCAAAGATAATAATAATGATAAACAAAACCACTCCAATGGCTCCCTTTGCAGTCATAGCAGCCATTTTATTAATAACCGTACTAATAACTCCTGTCGCAAGTCCTAGGGCTAATAATCTCGAATAAGACAGTACATCACTCAAATACCCGGTAATTCCATAAAGTGCATAAAGACCTTTTAAGAATCTCTTAAACGGATTTTTAGATTCACGCCCATTTGTAAGTGTAATCCCAATCGCACCAATAATTGCAATCACTCCCATGATGGAACCTACCTTTTTAGACAAAATAAAATCCACTCCCAATGTGTCCGTGAACATTGAAACACTCATAAGGGCACCCACCGAACC
>CAZWNX010000008.1:5476-10513 GCA_964635395.1 uncultured Lachnospiraceae bacterium | reverse complement strand
GCATTCTTTGTTCCCTCTTCTAATTTTTTATTAAACTTTAGAAGCACTCCTCCACATGCTAGAACCATAATCAGTCCGTAAACCGCATCTGAGAGCATCAATCCAAACAACACATAATAGAAAATTGCCATTGGCATAGTCGGATCCATCTCTCCTTTGCCTGGAAGGCTAAAGGATTGAAGTGTTCCCTCAAGAGGTGTTGCAAATCCATTGTTTTTTAAAGCTACTGGTACATCTTCGTTTTCATCTGGTTTTTGAAAATCGATAACCACATCAAAGTGTTCACCAATTTCTTTTTCTACAACAGCAATATTTTGTTCAGGTATAAATCCTGACAATAAAAAGCTGCTCTTGCTATGCTGTAACTTTGTAATTACTTCATATTTATCACATCGCATCTTAAGATAATCCTGTGTCCATTGAAGTAATTGTCTTTGTTTTGATAAGTCTTCCAATTGCTGAACGCTTTCTTCCAACATCTGATTTTGCTTATCAATTTTTGCGAATACTTCCTCTTTATACTTAGCAGGTGGTTTGGAAATTTGCAGGGACGGATATGAAAATCCAATTCCTCTCAGTAATTCGCCAACCCGTTGTTCATCTTGTTTCAACGCCAACACAAAGATATTCGTTTGAATCTTTGAAGCACTTACAATGGATATATCCACCGAATCAATGTCAACAAGTACCTCTCTCAAGGCATCCAGCGTCCACTCACTTGGTAAGGTTCCAATAAATGCTACCGTGGTCTTTGTTCCTTTAAAGTCAAATGACAAATCAAAACATTCCCAAGGTTTAATCATTTCGATCACTGCTTGTAACTTCAGTATTTCTGCCTTGGTCTCTGCAATTGTTTTATCAAGCGTAATGATTTTTTTGGCAACATGTAGTGCTTCATCATTTGTTTCGTACAACTTGGTATAATCATTTGTTTCAATAATTGTTCTGCCATTAAGTGTCTCTGTCAAAGACTGTTTCTTTGGTACTCTTTCATTCAGGATTCTCTGAGCTTCATTTACTCTAGACAACTGTTTTTCTAAAATGTCTTGTTGTGTTTCAACATCCACCTTATGAAATACAGCATCCTGGCTAGTCTGATCACTCACTTCCACAACACCCATCCGTTGCAAAGATTCCAAAATTTGTTTACGATCTTTCCTTAGGGCGCATATGTTTATACGCTGCATTTGCAGCACTGCCATACACAATGCACCTCCTCTCCTAAACGTTTATTATAAAATCACATTTTGAATCATAAATATTGCTTCTTTTTCTTTTGCTTTTACTTGATCTTCTAATTGAAGGATTTCTGCTTGAGCTAAAATAACTGCCTGTTTTTTCATTTCTTCTGCCCTTTGTTCTACCTGCTCTAACATTGTCTTTCTTTTCGTTATCATCTCGGCCGAAACATTCGCTAATAATTGATTCGCTTCTTGTTCAGCAGTTTTTACTCTATCTTCGGCTTCTTTCGTCGCATTCTTTTCCATTTCCTGCGCCTTTAATTCTGCTTCTCGGACTGCTTCTACTGTTTCTATTGCCATTTTTTCACCTCCTAGTAGGTTTTATAAAATCCTTTACAATTTTAACTCATTTGAAGATTTTTTTCAACATATTCACGAAAAACAGACCTTAAATACTAGCTATTTTTGTGATTGCGTCCAATAACTCCTCTGATTTAAAGGGTTTTACTATAAAAGACTTCGCGCCCGCTAATATCGATTGCCTTACAAACTTTTCCTGCCCTAGAGCAGAAACCATCAATATTTTTGCTTTGGCATCAAACTCTAATATTCCCGTGACCGCTTCAATTCCTGTCATATTGGGCATTGTAATGTCCATTGTCACTACATCCGGTTGTAATGTTTTATACTGTGATATAGCTTCTAATCCATCTGCTGCCTCTCCAACTACTTCAAATCCATCTTTCTCAAGCATACTTCTAATTGAAATTCTCATAAAACTAGCATCATCCACAATTAATACTTTTGTCATTGTTACCTCCCAAATTCCCCACACATCTTTTCATCTAGGTGCAATTATCGTTTTACTTTAAATGCCTTCATTCCAGGATAAATGGCTTGATTACCAAGTCGTTCTTCAATCCTTAACAACTGATTATATTTAGCAACTCTTTCACTCCTACTTGGTGCACCCGTCTTGATTTGCCCCGTCATTAGTGCCACTGCTAAATCCGAAATAGAAACGTCTTCCGTTTCTCCTGAACGATGTGATGTGATTGCAGTATAACCAGCATCTTGAGCCATCTTGATTGCATAAATGGTTTCCGATAATGAACCAATTTGATTCAACTTAATCAAAACAGAATTTGCAAATTGTTGCTCAATTCCCATCTTAATTCTCTGCGTATTCGTCACAAACAAATCATCTCCGACAAGTTGTACGCGTTCTCCAATAACCTCTGTCATTTTCTTGAACCCATCAAAATCATCTTCATCCAGTCCATCTTCTATTGATATAATCGGATATTCCTCACTAAGTTCTTTCCAATGTTCAATCAATTCATCACTTGTCCACTCTTTTTTGCTTTTTGGCATGCGATATTTTCCAATCTCGCCCGTTTTCCATTCACTGGCTGCTGCATCGATTGCCAACATAAAATCCTTACCCGGACTATAACCCGCTTCTGTAATCGCAATGTTTATGTAGGATAACGCTTCTTCATCGGACTTTAGATTAGGCGCAAATCCACCTTCATCCCCAACAGCTGTTGATAAACCATTTTTCTTTAACACTTTGGCAAGTGCATGAAACACTTCTGCTCCCATTCTCAGTGCCTCTTTAAAACTACTTGCTCCAACGGGCATAATCATGAATTCCTGAACATCCAAAGTATTCGCAGCATGCACTCCACCATTTAAGACATTCATCATCGGAACGGGTAAAATTAATTCCTTCTCGCCCTCTCTCAAAAACTCATAGAGCCATAAGCCTTGAGATTTTGCCGCCGCCTTCGCATTTGCTAAAGAAACCGCCAATATTGCATTTGCGCCCAAATTTGATTTGTCACTCGTTCCATCTAGCTGTATCATCGCCTTGTCAACTGCTTGGTAATCAAGTGCATTCATTCCAATTAATGCATCTGCAATCAGGGTATTTACATTATTCACTGCTTTTTGCACACCTTTTCCAAGATAACGATTTTCATCCTGATCTCTGAGTTCTAGTGCCTCATAAATCCCAGTGGATGCTCCGCTTGGAACGCTAGCCCTTCCAATGATTCCACCTTCTAATGTGACTTCTGCCTCCACTGTTGGATTTCCCCTTGAATCAAGTATTTCTCTTGCTTTTACTTCGATAATCGACTGACTTTTCATATCAACCCATCCTTTCAATTAATAAATTCTATTTCTTCTTGTTCATACCGATATTTCTTTACAGCATCGTAGAACTTAATATCTTCATTTAATAGATGACCTACAATTACTTCATCCAAAATATACGAATAGAGTTTTACTAATTCAATTTCCCTGTTTATATACTGTTCTTTTAACATAATTCCTTTTTTCAAAATCGTTTGGTGGATGTTTTTATGCATAAGCGCTTGTTCATACTCAATCTTGTTAAGAACAGCTTCCTCATATCGAAAGTGCTTTTGCACATGATAGATAAAAGCGTCTAAAATTGTCATCGTCTGCTCATTAACTTGTTCATCTACAAAGGTATGTAACAGTTCATTGGATAATCGAAATAGTTCACGATGTTGTTCATCAATATGAAATTCACCACAATCCCATAGATCCTTCCATACTAGTTCCGTGCTATATGTAATTTCTTTATTTGCATCCTCCGAAACATCGCTAGCCTGAGCCACCACATTTCTTCCACTTGATTTGGCTACATACATTGCATCATCCACGCGCTTGTAAAGGTTTCTAAATGTTTCTCCTGCAACTCTTTGCGCAACTCCAAAACTCGCCGTGAATTTTCCTGCCTGTGGATGGATGATTTGTTCCACTCGAGTACGCAATCTCT
Source organism: uncultured Lachnospiraceae bacterium (assembly GCA_964635395.1). Lineage (GTDB taxonomy): Bacteria > Bacillota > Clostridia > Lachnospirales > Lachnospiraceae > CAZWNX01. The sequence goes on along the minus strand of CAZWNX010000008.1, from coordinate 6,520 downwards.
CTGCAGCAAAACTTGCACCTTCTCCCTTCATATGCGGCAAAACAATTAAGAATTCTTCACCCCCAACTCGGAATAGATAGTCCGTCGTCCTAATTTCTTCCTGCGCCACTTTTGCCATCAGTATTAAAACAGAATCCCCAACCTGATGCCCGTAGGTATCATTGATTTTTTTGAAATAATCAATATCAAATAGAATCATGGATAAAGGAGTATCATACAGTTCTGATTTTTCAATTTCCTTATGGATGATTTCTTCTAGATAATGTCTATTATACAACCCTGTAAGTTTATCTCGAATTGCAATTTCATGCATTTGTTCTTTTGCAAGTTCTTGCTCCGTAATATCAAAAAGTGTTAGCATAATAATACTTTCTTTACGATACTTCAATCTCGCCATCGAAACCAAACAGATTCGCTTGTTATTTCTTCGATCTAATAATTCAACCTCTAACTCTTCTACACAATCATCTAACAAAATCTTTTTGCATAAGGTTTTGAAATCATATGAAATCCACTGTATCTGTTCATCAATATATTGAACTTCTTGTTCTCTAAAATTAATATATTGCTTGGCTGCCTGGTTCAATTTCAAAATACTGTGATCCTCTTCTCGAACCATCACAACAGCTTCTTTTAACAATTCAAAAACATCTAATAATTGTTCATTATCATTTTGAACTTTTGATTTTATTTGATTGATTGTTCTATTGTAGTAAATGAAAATTAGAAAAATAACTATAATTATTAAAATTTCAATTACCAAAATAACCAATACTCTATTTGCCGTTTTCTCTTGATTAAAATGCAATAGATTTTGAATCAACACTACTATATTTAACAGAATTCCCACTAGCAACAGAAACACTTCAACCAGTATTAACCCTCTTGCTTTGTTTATTTTGTTTGATTTCTTTGGAGCATTATCCCGATTTTCTAAATAGTCCATGTGCACCCCCATTTAAACTACATTATATCATTTTATTAGATTTAAGAAAATAGAAATACACAATACTTACTAAGTAAATGTGATTTTAAATGTGATTT
>CAZWNX010000008.1:0-5376 GCA_964635395.1 uncultured Lachnospiraceae bacterium | reverse complement strand
TAAATGTGATTTTAAATGTGATTTCATCACAGAAGGATTTTCTTTCATTTGTTATATTATTTTCAGCTATTGTTTTCACAGTCATACAAATGTAAAATATACAATTATGTACTTGAGAAAGGAAACCGCTTATGGATTCTATCGTTTACTATTCTTTGGCAATTATTTTGCTCATTCTATCGTTTGTAAAAGATAAGAAGAAGACTCTCTCAGCCTTAAAAAAAGCCTGGAAGTCTTTCGAAAATATTTTGCCCCAACTACTCACCGTCCTGATTATCATTGGATTTCTATTAGCCATTTTAAATCCTGAAACAATTTCCTTATTAATTGGTTCAAAATCCGGCTTCTGGGGTGTTATCCTTGCTGCAATCATCGGTTCAATTACACTTATTCCTGGATTTGTAGCATTTCCAATGGCGGCCATGCTTGTTGAACATGGTGCTGGGCTCACTCAAATCGGTGCTTTTGTATCAACCTTGATGATGGTCGGAATTGTAACAATGCCCGTGGAAATCAAATACTTTGGCAAAAAGGTTGCTATTCTTAGAAACTTAGTTGCCTTTATCTTTTCTTTTTTTGTTGCTCTTGTTATTCAACTTGTAACTAGTCTATCCTTTGGAGGTTAAATATGGATCTTACTCAATTAAAACGTTATCGCAGTTTTTTGATTGCACTTGTTGCAACTGGTTTTATGTATATCATTCAACGTGAACTTGCTTTCAAAGCAACTGTTATCAGTGTAAAATCATTTATCGAAATGCTACTCGTTATCCCTCCCATTTTTGTTATTCTTGGGTTACTAGATGTATGGGTTCCCAAGGAAACAATGGTTAAATTCATGGGTGAACAATCCGGTTTAAAAGGGATCATACTTGCCTTTTTGATTGGCTCTGCAGCTGCCGGTCCATTATATGGTGCCTTTCCAGTTGCTGCGATTTTCATGAAAAAAGGAGTGTCTTTCAAGAATATTTTGATTTTCATTGGTGCATGGTCAACTACCAAAATCCCCATGTTTTTGTTTGAAACTTCTTCCCTTGGACTTGCATTCTCACTCACTAGGCTTCTCGTAAATATACCTGGAATTCTAATTATTTCTTTCTTGATTTCAAAAGCTGTGTCTAAAAAAGAACTGACACAAATATATGCAAATGCCAGTAAATAGAACAAAACACACATCTGTAATGCATCACTAATCACAGATGGGTGTTTTGTTCTATGGATATAAATAATAATTATGCTTTTGTTAAATCAACAGGCGACGGAGCTGACATATCTTCTTGGTTCAACATCAGAATTTCCACCTTCTCTTTATAACGATCAATTTCTTTTCTAAAATCCGCCGTTTTTTCACGAAAAGCTTCTTGAATTTCATCGATTTGTTCTGCATAAAGACGTTTCATTTTTTCAAGTTCTTGTGTATGTTCTTCTTGCAACTCTCTAATTTGTTGATCTTTTATAGCCTTCACTTCATTGATTTCTTTTGATTTTTCTTCTTCAAGTTCTGTTTTCATTTTAGCATTTGTAACTTTTAATTCCATAATTTCTTTCGCGCTTGCTTCTTTTGCATCAGCAATTTCTTTTGCGCTATTTCCTTTTGCAACTGCAATGTGCTTTTCCTTGCTTTCTCTTAGTACCGCAAGTTCTTCGTCCGTACTTGTTTTCAATGAGTTATATTGCTCTTCATATGCTTGTTTTAATTCTTCAATTTCTTTTTCATAATTAGCCTTCATTAAAGTCACTTCAAGTTTACACTCTGCTCTTACTTCTTCTATTTCTTTATCTGCTTCTCGTTTGATTTCTGCACGCTCATCAGCAATCGCTGTTTGAACTTTAACCTTTTCAACAGCAACCATTCCTTCCATCACATTCGTAAGCCTATCAATTTCTGCCTGAACACTTGATTCAAGATTTGATAACGCAATTTGCCAATCGCTCTTTAGCAAAATACTGGTTCCTCTTCCTTCAAAAACGTCTTCGTTTACTTTCTTCTCATACTCTTTCATGATTATCTCTCCTCATATCTTTGATCTTATTCCCCTAACAGTAAACATATTTCTTCTTTAAATCGATCAATTTGATACTGTAAAGATGCATTCTTTTTCTGAAATGCCTGCGCCACTTCTTCTAGCTGCTCTTCATATAAATGTTTCATTTTACTTAGCTGCGCTTCATATATTCGAATACCTTCTTTGTATTGTTCCATCTGCTTTTTATACCCATCAGATTCCCTTTGGATTACAATGAACTTTTCTCGGAATGTACTTTGTATCACTTCAATCATATTACTATAGATTGATCTCACTTTATCCAGCTCATTTTCATGTGCGATTCTAAAATTCTCATAATCAGATTCTTTGTATTCCGATTCTTGCAATTCTTTGATTTTATTTTGGAAAATAGCAGCAACTTCATCTAGCTGCTCTGCATATAGTTTTTTCATTTTTTCTAATTGAAATTCTTTTTCTTGCTGTGCTCTTTGAGCCTCAATATTTTTTTCTTTATATAAAATCAGTTCTGCTTGTAACTTTGCATTCTTATCACGAAAAGCTGCTTGGATTTCATCAATCTGTTGTCCATACAAAAGTTTCATTTTTTCAAGCTTTTCTTCTTGCATTTTATTCAGTTCTGCAGCATTTGCGTATTCATTCTTATATTCATCTAATTCCTTTTTAATGGAATTTGTTTTATTTCTAAACGCTTCTTGTATTTCATCAATCTGCTCATAATACAAATTTTTCATTTTCAACAACTCAGTCGCATGCGCTTGCTTTAGTTGGTCCATTTCTTTCTCATGTTCCATACAAAGTTGAGCTTTTTCTTCAGCAACCTCAAGCCGTATTTGATCTAATTCCTCTTGGCCGCTTCCCCCGAATAGCTTCGTCAATAAACCCATTCTTTTACACTCCTTATATTATTGAAACAAAAAATACTCACAAAGGTATCATATCACTTTTATACAAAAAGTAAACATTTTTTTGTAATATTCATCGTTTTTCATATAAATTAGCGTCCATTTTGTGCTTAGAACGAATCAAAAAAGGGATTGCCCATTAGCAACCCCCTTTTATAAGCAAAACTTATTCTTTTACAACGTCTTTCATTGAAAAGCTTATTCTACCCATTTTATCTTTTCCAAGACATACTACTTCAACTTCATCACCTAAAGACAATACATCTTCTACGTGATTTACGCGTTCTTTGGAAATTTTTGAAATATGTACCATTCCTTCTTTTCCAGGTGCAAATTCAATAAATGCACCAAATTCTTTAATGCTAATTACTTTTCCAGCATACTTTTGTCCTTCAGCAAATTCGGAAGTAATCATCTTAATCATGTCAAGTGCAGCTTCCATCATTTTTGCATCCGTTCCACATACTGATACCGATCCATCATCAGTAATATCAATTTTCACCCCTGTTTGATCAATAATTGCATTAATTGTTTTACCACGTTGCCCAACAACATCTCCAATTTTTTCAGGGTTAATTTTTATCTGAATAATTTTTGGAGCATATTCGCCAACATGATCTCTTGCCTTAGAGATTACCGGATTCATAACTTCATTCAAGATAAACATTCTTGCTTCTTTTGTATTTGCAATTGCTTCTTCAACGATTGGTCTTGTTAATCCATGAATTTTAATATCCATCTGGATTGCTGTAATACCATTCTTCGTTCCCGCTACTTTAAAATCCATATCTCCAAAAAAGTCTTCTAATCCCTGAATATCTGTCAATACAACATACTCATCATCACTATCTCCTGTAACCAAACCACAAGAAATACCTGCAACAGCTTCTTTAATAGGAACGCCAGCTGCCATTAACGATAAAGATGACGCACATACTGAAGCCTGTGATGTCGATCCGTTTGATTCAAATGTTTCAGAAACCGTACGAATTGCATAAGGAAATTCTGCTTCTGATGGAAGAACTGGCATTAAAGCTTTTTCAGCCAATGATCCATGTCCAATTTCTCTTCTTCCTGGTCCTCTTGAAGGTCTTGTTTCTCCTACTGAATAAGAAGGAAAGTTATAATGATGCATATAACGCTTATTCGTTTCATTAGAATCAAGTCCATCCACTCTTTGTTGCTCTGATAGAGGTGCTAATGTTGTAATCGTACAAATCTGTGTTTGGCCCCTTGTAAACATTCCTGAACCATGAACGCGTGGTAATAAGTCGATTTCTGATGCAAGTTTACGAATTTCATCAAGCTTTCTTCCATCAGGTCTTTTATGATCCACTAAAATCATTTTTCTAACTGTTTTCTTTTGGTATTGATAAAGAGCTTCTCCTAAAACAGAAAGCCACTCACTGTTATCAGCAAACGCTTCTTCAAGTTTTTCCTTAATAAGCTTTAAGTTTCCTTCTCTTACCTGTTTCTCATCTGTAAATACTGCCACTTCCATTTCTTGTGGTGTAACAATCTTTTTCATTTGAGCAAACATTTCTTCCGGAATTGCACAACTAGTATAAGTGTGTTTTGGTTTACCAACTTCAGCAGCAATGGTTTCAATAAAAACAATAATACCTTGGTTGATTTCATGAGCTCTATAAATTGCTTCAAGCATTTTTTCTTCTTTTACTTCATTTGCACCAGCTTCAATCATAATCACTTTTTCTTTTGTTGATGCAACCGTTAGATTTAAATCGCCATTTTTCCACTGTTCTTGGTTTGGATTCATAACAAGTTCTCCATCCACCATACCAACCTGTGTTGTCGCACATGGACCATAGAATGGAATATCTGAAATACTTGTTACAAGTGCTGAACCAATCATCGCAACCAATTCCGGTCTATTTTCTGGGTCAACTGATAATACCATGTTGTTCAGTGAAACATCGTTTCTATAATCCTTAGGGAATAATGGGCGCATTGGGCGGTCAATAACACGACTCGTCAAAATTGCATTTTCTGAGGCTCTTCCCTCTCGTTTATTAAATCCTCCTGGGATTTTACCAACAGCATATAATTTTTCCTCATATTCTACACCGAGTGGGAAAAAATCAATGCCATCCCTAGGTTTGTCTGATGCTGTAATTGCTGATAATATAGTGGTATCACCATATTTTAACAATGCAGCTCCATTTGCCTGCGCACACACTCTTCCGATTTCCACGCTAAGAGTACGTCCCGCTAATTCCATTGAATAGGTTTTGTACATGTTTCATATCTCCTTTGATTTTTATTTTTAGAAGAAGGTCCGAAACAACTGAAAAATACAGATTAAGACATCTATCCTTTTCAGCGGTCTCGGTAAGGCACTTCCCCCAAATCACATTTTTAATGTATAAAAAAGGCGGATATTTATCCGCCCATTTTACTTTACTCCAAAAATTATTTTCTAATTCCAAGTTTTTCAATTAAAGTAC
>CAZWNX010000007.1:0-44701 GCA_964635395.1 uncultured Lachnospiraceae bacterium | reverse complement strand
ATGATTTTAAAACTCATTGAAAGAATGGAAATTCACAAAGAGCATTTTATGAATCGTGTGACAACGTATGTCGAAAAAAGGGTAAAAGTGCAAGGTGGTAACATCTACATGAGCCAGGCACTAAATCAAGTATTGTTACTAGCGGAGAATGAAGCAAAACAGATGGGCGATGAGTACATTTCGGTAGAGCACTTGTTTTTGTCACTTCTAAAGAATCCGAATGCGGCAATGAAAGAAATTTTTAGAGAGTATGGAATTACACGGGAGCGTTTCTTACAAGCGCTAGCAACAATTAGGGGCAATCAAAAAGTAGTTAGTGATAGTCCAGAAGCAACTTATGATACCCTGGCAAAGTATGGGCAAGAGCTGGTGGAGCAAGCAAGGAATCAGAAAATGGACCCTGTGATTGGACGTGATCATGAAATCCGTACAGTGATTCGAATTCTATCTAGAAAAACAAAGAATAACCCTGTTATTATTGGCGAACCGGGGGTTGGTAAAACGGCCGTTGTAGAAGGGCTTGCGCAAAGAATTGTACGCGGTGATGTTCCAGGAGAACTGAGACATAAAAAGATATTTGCCCTAGATATGGGCGCCCTAATAGCGGGTGCAAAGTATCGAGGTGAGTTTGAGGAACGACTAAAAGCAGTTCTTGATGAGGTGAAAAGTAGCGAAGGTGAAATTATATTATTCATTGATGAACTACATACAATTGTAGGGGCTGGGAAAGTGGACGGTGCCTTGGATGCCGGCAATATGTTAAAGCCGATGCTTGCAAGGGGTGAACTTCATTGTATTGGAGCAACAACCCTAGATGAATATCGCAAGTATATTGAAAAAGATGCGGCTCTTGAAAGAAGATTTCAGCCTGTACTAGTGGAGGAACCAACTGTTTTGGATACGATTTCTATACTGAGAGGGTTGAAAGAACGTTTTGAAGTATATCATGGGGTGAAGATACTTGATAATGCACTTGTAGCTGCAGCGACATTGTCTCATCGTTACATTACGGATCGTTTTTTACCAGATAAAGCCATTGACTTAGTGGATGAGGCTTGTGCACTAATCAAAACAGAACTGGACTCGATGCCTACAGAGCTGGATGAAATTTCAAGAAAAGTAACGCAGATGGAGATTGAAGTTGCGGCGTTAAAAAAGGAGACGGATAAAGTTTCAAAAGAACGTCTTGAACAACTGCAAAGAGAATTGGCAGAACTAAAAAGTGATTATCAAAACCAGCTTGCAACTTGGGACAATGAGAAATCAGCAGTATCTAAGCTACATAAACTTAGAGAAGAGATTGAGCAAGTCAGTCAAGACATTCAATCAGCAAGTCTTGAAGGAGATTTAGAACGGGCAGCAGAACTTACCTATGGCAAACTTCCAGAGTTAAAGAAGAAACTAGAATTAGCAGAGACTCAGTTTGAACAGCAGGACGCAATTTTGGTTAGAGAGCATGTGGATGAGGATGAAATTGCCAAAATCGTTTCAAGATGGACAAGCATTCCAGTTACAAAGCTGACCCAGGGAGAACGTGAAAAGACTCTTGAACTTGATAAAATTTTGCACCAAAGTGTAGTAGGGCAGGATGAAGCAGTGAAAAAAGTAACCGAGGCAATTATGCGATCCAAAGCTGGAATCAAAGATCCTGAAAAACCAATTGGCTCATTCTTGTTTTTAGGTCCTACGGGAGTTGGGAAAACGGAACTAGCCAAAACGTTGGCAAAAGTCCTATTTGATGATGAAGCAAATATCATTCGTATTGATATGAGTGAGTATATGGAAAAATTTTCGGTTTCAAGATTAATTGGGGCACCTCCTGGGTATGTAGGATATGAGGAAGGGGGGCAATTAACAGAAGCTGTTCGAAGAAAACCATATTCAGTTATTCTTTTTGACGAAATTGAGAAAGCGCATCCAGATGTTTACAATGTACTACTTCAGGTGTTAGATGATGGACGAGTAACCGATTCATTAGGAAAAACAGTTGATTTTAAAAATACGATTATCATTATGACGTCCAATATTGGAGCTCAGTATTTGTTGGATGGAATTCGTGAAGATGGATTTGTTTCAAAAGAATTAGAGCAGAGGGTATTAGGAGAATTAAATCATTATTTTAGACCAGAATTTTTAAATCGATTAGATGAAACGATTTTATTTAAACCTTTGACAAAAGAAGATATCATGCATATCATGGAATTACTAGTGAAGGAATTAAATGATAAAATGGAAGATAAGGAAATAAAGATTTCATTGTCCCAAAGGGCGGTAGATCATATTGTGGAAAATGCATATGAACCGAGTTTTGGAGCAAGGCCATTAAAACGTTATCTTCAAAGAAACATCGAAACGTTGCTGGCCAAAATGATTTTATCGGACCAAGTTAATCTGGGATCAAACGTAGAGATTGATGTGATGGATAACCAGTTTGTGGCCAATACAGTTGCAAAGTAAATGCGTGTGCATGGAAAAGAGGGAGTATGATACCAAAAGATCCGGTTTTGTTATTGAGTTATGTTAATACGAAGTTGCGAGACTATGATTCTTCGTTAGATGCATTCTGTGAACGTGAGGACGTGGAAAAGGCGTCGATTATAGAGAGTCTAGAAGAGATTCAGTATGAATATATTGAATCACAAAATCAATTTAAGGCACGTGGGTAAATAAAAATGGATTTGTTTGAATATGTAAGGCAAAATCAATCAAGTAAGGATTCTCCATTGGCAGCTAGGATGCGGCCTAAGGTTTTAGAGGAAATCATTGGGCAGAAACATATTTTGGGAAAAGATAAATTGCTGTATCGTGCCATTGTTACTGATAAATTAAGTTCAGTGATTTTCTATGGTCCTCCTGGTACTGGCAAGACAACGATTGCAAAAGTGATTGCAAATACTACAAGTTCTGAGTTTTTACAAATCAATGCAACCACCTCGGGTAAAAAAGAGATGGAGCAGATGGTTCAAAAGGCAATGGATTTAAAGGGGATGTATGGAAAGAAAACAATATTGTTTATTGATGAAATCCATCGTTTTAATAAGAGTCAGCAAGACTTTTTACTTCCTTATGTAGAAGATGGAACGGTTATTTTGGTTGGGGCAACCACGGAGAACCCATATTTTGAAGTCAATTCCGCATTATTATCTAGATCGATTATATTTGAATTACAACCTCTAAAGATGGAGGATATGAAAGAATTACTGAATCGATGCTTGCAGGATGTTGAGCGCGGATTAGGTGGATATGAGGCAACCATTGAACCAGCAGCATTGGAGTTTTTGGCAGATATAGCAGGTGGAGATGCAAGACAGGCAATGAACGCCCTTGAGTTGGCGGTATTATCTACTGGACGGGAAGACGATCAAAAAATTCACATCACATTGGATATTGCACAGGATTGTATTCAAAAAAGAGGGATTCGATATGATAAAGGAGCTGATCAACATTATGATACGATTTCAGCTTTTATTAAAAGTATGCGAGGTTCCGACGCAGATGCCGCAATTTATTATCTTGCGAAAATGCTATATGCAGGAGAGAGTGTGACATTTATTGCAAGAAGAATCATGATTTGTGCGTCAGAAGATGTTGGAAATGCTGATCCCAATGCATTGCAGGTTGCTGTCATGGCATCTCTTGCAGTGGAACGTGTTGGTATGCCAGAGGCACAGATTATTCTTGCACAGGCAGTGAGCTATATAGCTAGCGCTCCAAAAAGTAATGCTTCCTGTAATGCAATTTTTGAGGCATTGGGGGAAATCAAAAAAACGGGAAACCTAGAAATTCCAAAGCATTTAAGAGATGCACATTATAAAGGTGCAAAAGAACTTGATCGTGGAACGGGTTACCTATATCCACATCTTTATGATAATAATTATGTAAACCAACAATATCTTCCGTATGAATTGTCTGGAAAAGAATTTTATAGACCAACCAATAATGGTTACGAATTGACGATTAGGGAACATATAAAAAGGATCAAAAAAGTCAAGAAATTAAAGGAAGAAGGAACATAACTTGAAAAATGTGAAAATGGTTATCCTTTCACTCGATGCCATGAGCTCAAAAGACATGAGTTTGTTGAAAAAAATGGATAATGGATCCGAGTTATTAGGGCAAGCGGCATGTTGCCTAAATATAGCTTCTGTATACCCATCACTGACATATCCAGCGCATACAACAATTATGACGGGGAAACTTCCAGTTCATCACGGCATTATCAATAACACAAAATTACAACCTAGGAGAAAAATCCCAGACTGGTTGTGGAAAAGGAAATATATTAAAGGAACCACCATTTATGATGAAGTCATTCGCGATGGAAAAAGAGTGGCTTCTTTACTTTGGCCGGTTACAGCAAAAAGTAAGATACAATATAATTTGCCTGAGATTTTTCCGAATCGATTTTGGCAAAACCAGTTTATGGTATCGACAATCAATGGATCTGTATTTTATCAAATGGAACTTTTGAAGAAATTCAATTCTCTAAGGAAAGGAATTTCACAGCCCTTTTTAGATGATTTCATTTGTAGCAGTGCAGTTCACACCTTACAGAAATACAAGCCAGACTTAACGCTAGTTCATTTTACGGATTTAGATACACACAAGCATCTTTATGGTACAAAGTCAGAGCAGGTGACACAAGCAATCAAAAGACTTGATGATCGGGTTGGTAAACTCTATACGGTGGCAAAAGAAGTATATGCAAATGACGATCTTTATTTTGTTTTATTAGGGGATCATTCTCAGATTGACACAAAGTATGCTGTTTACCCTAACTTTTTATTAAAAGAAGCTGGATTTATTACAATTCATAACAATAAAGTTAAAAATTATAAAGTCTATTTTAAACATTGTGATGGATGTGGATATCTATATGAAAATCCTAGAAACAGATTGACCCAAGAAGAGAAGGAGAAATTGAGCGATTTAGTCAAAAGTTGGAAAAGGCAAGGAAATCTTGGGATTGATAGGGTGTTTACGTCAAAAAGCGCTAAGAAAATGGGATTTGACAAAAAGTGTATTTATATGATTGAGGCAAAAAGAGGATACTACTTATTGGAAGATTATGAGGTGGATATAAAGCCAATTGAAGATGTGAAGAGCGGTAAAATGTTGGCAACACATGGATATCATCCGAATAAATCGGATTACAAAACTTTTTTTGCTGTTGTAGGTGAAGACATACAGATAGGAGAATTTGAGTGTAGCAAAAACTTGTGCGATGTAGGAGCAACGATTGCTAAAATTCTTGGAGTTGAATTAAAAGATATAAATGGAAAACCTATTGAAGATATTTTTCAATAGGTTTTGAAACGTTAAAATAGAGTTTGAGTTAGGTAGTGGTAAATGGCTTGATTTTTGGTTTGCCAATTTGCGCAGATTTCTTCAGCCAGTGTTTGATTTGGAACGCTTAAGGTGATGCTTAAAAGATCCTCATCTTTTTCTTTAATAGATAGGACGGCATGATAATCTTTGCTTGTATGCCGATAATAATGTGCAGTTACGTTTGTTTCATTTTTGATTTCATACTGATTTTGGAGGATGAAGTCACGAATATCTTTTTTGATAGCTTCAGAAATTCGGGTGTGAAAAAAATCAATCGTTGAGATTCCCTCTTCAGTAATAGACATATGTGTGCGATTCAAATATGGCTTACTACTAATAAAGTTGGATTCTTCCAAATCAGCAAACGCCTGTTGTAAGGACGGATAGTCTGTGTATTCATGGTCTAGAATGAAATTTGATATATGCGTTTTGGTAAGAGAGTATTGAACTTGGTTCAACATATATAAAATGATTAATTTATAGAGTGTTAGTGGATCTTGATTCATTTGGCACCTCGTAGGATTTTCCTTGAAAAGAATGAAGGGAAAACATTGTATTATGTAAGGAGTTGAAAAAATCTCTTTTATACTTACTCCAATAAGGAGCAATGAGTTGTTCGGATAAACCATCGCCGGTTAGTCGGTGAATGACAATTTCGGGTGATAAATGTTCTATAACCTCTATGAGAAAATCGCGATATTCATAAAAACTAAATATATGAAATCCTTCATTAAGATAATAGGTCCCCAAATCCGTTTCTTTCAAAACATAGAGAAACGGCAACTTAATTCCATTTATTTGTTGTTGATTTAGATAGTGTATAGTTTCTAGCATCATGTCTTTTGTTTCGTGAGGTAGACCGAAAATGCAGTGGACAATGATGGGAATATCAAGTTGCTTCAAGTTCGCTACAGCAGACTCGAAAATATCCAAAGAATATCCGCGTCGGATGAATTTGGCTGTTTGTTCGTGAATGGTTTGCAAACCTAGTTCTATCCAAATGGATTTATTGGGATAAGAGTTTTTTAGTTCTTTTAGGAGTTCAAGAACCTGAATGGGCAAACAATCTGGTCTTGTAGCAATGGATATACCAACAATCAGGGGGTGTTTCAAGGCATTTTCATAGAGTGAACGTAGGTGTGAAAGTTCCCCGTAAGTATTTGTATACGCTTGAAAATAGGCAATATAGAGATTGCCTATTTTTTTTGTTCCAAAACCAGCCAATGCTTTGGCAATTTGATCTTGGACTAAACCGTGAGCTTTGGTAGCAAATTCACCACTTCCCCCAGAGGAACAAAAGATACATCCTCTGGTATCGATAGTGCCATCCCTATTTGGACAAGTAAAACCACCATCAATGGATAGTTTATAGATTTTTTCACCATGCAGTTGTTTTAGATGATAATCCAGAGAGTGGTAAGGCTTATCTGCCCAACGTGGAATTGATTTATGCATATTCTTTCCAATTCTATTGAATGTGAGATTTTACAGCCATAGCAACTACGTTAGCGACTTCTGGGTTGAATGCTTCGGGCATTATGTTGTTTTCGTTTAATTCGTGATCAGGGACTAAAGATGCAATAGCAACAGCAGCAGCTAATTTCATTTCTTCAGTTATGTTTTTCGCACGACCTTCTAAGGCACCTTTAAATATACCGGGAAAAGCGACAACATTGTTGATTTGATTCGGAAAATCAGAGCGTCCAGTACCAATGATTCGAGCGCCAGCTTCTTTTGCTAAATCTGGCATGATTTCAGGGGTTGGGTTCGCCATTGCAAAAAGAATTGCGTCTTTATTCATAGAAGAAACCATTTCTTTTGAAACGATTCCAGGTGCTGAAACGCCAACGAATATATCAGCTGCGACGAACGCATCTTGTAAAGAACCAGTTAATTGATCAGGATTTGTTTTATCCATCATTTTTTGTTGCATCCAGTTTAGATCAGGTGTTTGTTTTGACAAAATTCCAACTTTATCACATAGAATTACATTTTCAAAACCATAGGTAATTAATAAATTTGTGATTGCAATTCCAGCACTTCCAGCACCGTTAACAATTACTTTGCATAGTTTTGGTTGCTTGTTTACGATTTTGAGTGCATTGATGATTCCTGCTAAAACAACAATTGCAGTACCGTGTTGGTCGTCATGAAAAACAGGAATATCAAGAGTCGCTTTTAAGCGTTCCTCAATCTCAAAACATCTAGGTGCACTAATGTCCTCAAGGTTGATACCACCAAAAGAAGGCGCTAAATGGGTAATTGTTCGAATGAGTTCTTCGGTATCCTGTGTATCCAAACAAAGAGGAACTGCATTGACATTTCCAAACGCTTTGAATAAAACGGCTTTTCCCTCCATAACAGGCATTGCTGCTAAAGGACCAATATTACCAAGCCCTAACACGGCACTTCCATCCGATATGACTGCAACTGTATTCGCTTTTGAGGTATAAATATAGGCTGTTTCCGGATCCTTTGCGATTTCTTTGCAAGGCTCTGCAACTCCAGGGGTATAAGCTAGGGCTAAATCCTCTCTCGATATTACCGGGGATTTGGGAGTGGTTTCTAATTTTCCATTCCATTCTTTATGTAATTGAAGAGCACGTTCTTGTATTGTCATGATTGATTGTTTCCTTTCCGTAATTAGGTGTGATTATTTCAGTTCGATTTTTACTCATTCCACTATAATATATTATTTAGTGTTCTCATGCAAGGCAAAAAACGCTTTACGATAGAGAAGTGATGGTGTATAATGACAACTGCAAATCCAATCAAATCTGAAAAAAATCCCCAAAGAGTAATGGAATAAGGTGAAAGGAAAGAACTATTATTATGCGAGAAAAATACGAGTCACTCCCGCTTTCTGAATTGCGAGAAATTGCAAAAGCCAGAGGTATTAAACATACTTCTTCTATGAAAAAGGGACAAGTTGTTGAAGCGATGCTTGAAGAAGATGAAAAAATGAAGATTCATCCTGAAAAGTTATCTCCGGATTTAGATAGTGGAGAATTGGCAACGGGAATATTAGAAGTGTTGCAAGATGGATATGGTTTCATCAGAAGTGATAACTATCTCCCAGGTGAAAGTGATGTATATGTTGCTCCGAGTCAAATACGAAAATTTAACTTAAAGACAGGAGATGTTATAGAGGGAAACACGAGAGTCAAAAATTTGACGGAAAAATTCAGCGCATTATTATATGTAAAGAAAATCAATGGATTACATCCGGCAGAAGCTGAGAAACGTTTGAATTTTGAGGATATGACCCCGATTTTTCCAAATGAACGGTTGCGTTTAGAGCGTAAACAGTCTGGAATATCCATGCGTATTATGGATTTGATGTGTCCAGTAGGGAAAGGGCAAAGGGGAATGATTGTTTCACCACCAAAGGCTGGTAAGACAACATTACTCAAAGATGTTGCAAAATCCATTCAGGTAAACCACCCAAACTTACATATTATCATATTGTTGATTGATGAACGTCCAGAAGAGGTAACGGATATTCGAGAGGCAATTGAGGGACCAAATGTAGAAGTGATTTACTCAACATTTGATAAATTACCCGATAATCATAAGAGAGTATCGGAGATGGCAATTGAACGAGCAAAACGATTGGTAGAGCATAAAAAGGACGTTGTAATTTTACTCGACAGCATTACTCGTTTGACAAGGGCATACAATCTGATTGTGCCACCAAGTGGAAGAACCTTGTCAGGAGGTTTAGACCCAGCAGCGCTACATATGCCTAAGCGGTTTTTTGGAGCAGCTAGAAACATGCGTGAGGGTGGAAGCTTAACGATATTAGCAACTGCATTGGTAGATACAGGTAGTAAAATGGATGATGTTGTTTACGAAGAATTTAAAGGAACCGGAAATATGGAGATGGTTCTAGATCGTAAATTATCGGAAAGAAGAATTTTCCCGGCGATAGATTTACTGAAATCAGGAACAAGAAGAGAAGATTTGCTATTAGATCAAAATGAGAGAGAAGCAATGGCCATTTTGCGGAAAGCTATGAACACAATGAGACCGGACGATGTGGTTGAAAAGATCTTAGATCTATTTGTAAAGTCCAAAGACAATAATGAATTTATCGAACAAGTAAAGAAAGTGAAGATGTTCTAAAAAGTATGCGTAAGATTTATGAAAAAAATTACTTGATTTGAATATGAAGCTATGCTACAATGAGTAAGCTGTTTAAAAAATTAGTTTATATTAATTATAGAGAGGTGAAAGAAATGAGAGAAGGAATCCATCCAAATTATCTAAAGTCGACTGTGACTTGTAACTGTGGAAACACATTTGAAACCGGTTCGACAAAAGGAGATATTCACGTAGAAGTTTGTTCTAAATGCCATTCGTTTTATACAGGACAACAAAAATCAGCTAGAGCTGATGGACGTATTGATAAGTTTAACAAGAAGTATGGCGTTGCAAGCAAATAATTTTTGACGAAAAGGGTTGAGATGTTACTATCTCAACCTTATTTTTACTGTTTTTGCATACTCATATGCAATAAAGGAGGCTATTTGTGGCAAAAGAAAGAGTGAATCGATCTTCAGGAGTTGGTGGACAGGCGGTGCTTGAAGGAATCATGATGAAAAATCAAGATAAGTATGCAGTTGCTGTTCGAAAACAAAATGGTGAGATTGAGTTAATGGTAGAGAACTATAAAGGGATGTTTGGAGATTCAAAAGTATCCAAGATACCTTTTGTTAGGGGCGTATTCCAATTTGTTGAGTCGTTGCATCTTGGAACAAAATGCTTGAACTTTTCAGCTTCATTTTTTGATGAAGAAGAGGAACAAGCCACGAAAACAGAGCAATTCTTTGACAAGATCTTCAAAGGAAAAACACAGGACATTTTGATGGGGATCACAATTGTATTTTCATTAATAATCGCGATGGGATTATTTATTGCGTTGCCATTCTTCCTGTCTTCTTTTTTAGAACAATATATACCAAATAAAAGTCTCTTATTATTGGCAGAAGGTTTCATAAGAATCGGTATTTTTGTTGGTTATCTTGTTTTGATTTCAGGAATGAAGGATATTCGAAGAGTTTATCAGTACCATGGAGCAGAGCATAAGTGTATTAATTGTATCGAAAAAGGAAAAGAGCTAACGGTTGATAATGTCATGAAATGCTCTAGACAACATAAACGATGTGGAACAAGTTTTCTTTTTTTTGTGGTATTTGTAAGTTTGGTAGTATTCTTTTTTATAAGAGTGGATCATCAATTGTTGAGATTGTTACTTCGTATTGCCCTAATTCCAGTTATTGCAGGTATTTCATATGAAATTTTGCGTTTAGCAGGACGTGTAGACAATATTTTTCTGACAATTATTTCGTATCCAGGAATGTTGTTGCAAAAACTGACAACAAAAGAACCGGATGAGAGTATGGTAGAAGTAGCCATTGCAGCAGTTGAAGCGGTTTTTGATTGGAAAGCATATTACGAAAAACAAGTTTGCGAAACCATGCCCGAGGATTTGGAGGAGTAAATGACATATCAGGAATTATATCATTCGCTCGTTGGTAAAATGGAAGAAGCAGGCATTGCGGATGCAAAGTTTGATGCAAGATATTTATTGGAATTTGTATGCAAAACAAATTATAATGATTTACTACTTCATAAAGATCGACTTGTGACAAAGGAGCAGCAGGATGAGGTTGAAAGACTTCTGATTCTACGTTTGCAAAGAATACCAATTCAGTATATTTTAAAAGAGTGCGAGTTTATGGGACTTCATTACTATGTGACAGAGGATGTCTTAATTCCAAGGCAGGATACTGAGTTGTTAGTGGAAGAGGTACTTAAAAATCTTCACGATAAAATGAGCATATTGGATATGTGTACGGGGAGTGGATGTATTCTTCTAAGTCTTTTGAGTTTTACGAATGATTGTAGTGGTGTTGGAGTAGACATTAGCTCAAAAGCATTAAGCGTTGCAAGGGAAAATGCGAAGCGTCTTGGCATTCAGGCTACGTTTCTTGAAAGTGATTTGTTTGAAGCGGTGGAAGGCATATTTGATGTTCTTGTAAGTAATCCGCCCTATATTAAAAGTAAGGTGATTGAAACGTTAATGCCTGAAGTAAAAGACTACGAGCCCATGTTAGCATTAGACGGAATGGATGATGGGCTGTTTTTCTATAAAAGAATTGCAAAAGAAGCCAAACGGTTTTTAGTCCGTGGTGGAATGATTTTCTTTGAAATCGGACATGACCAAGCAGAAGAAGTTTGTGAGATTTTAGCAAATGAAGGTTATGTTCACATTTGTTTAAAAAAAGATTACGCGAATAATGATAGAGTTGTTTATGCAACTTTTGTGGAGGATAAAAATGTTTGATCGATTAGAATCATTATTAATCAGATTCCAAGAAGTTTTAGGTGAATTGAATGAACCAACTGTAACACAAAACCAGGAACGCTTTCGTAGCTTGATGAAGGAACAAAGTGATTTGAGTCCAATTGTGGATGCCTATAATGAGTATAAGAAATCAAACCAGGCGATAGAAGATAGTTTATTGATGTTAGAAGAAGAGTCGGATGCAGAAATGCGTGAGATGCTTAAGGAAGAGTTATCAGGAGCAAAAAAACGAGTTGAAGAGCTTGAAAATGAGATGAAAATCTTGTTGTTACCAAAGGATCCAAATGATGAAAAGAATGTAATTGTAGAAATAAGAGCTGGCGCTGGTGGAGATGAAGCAGCATTATTTGCAGCAGAAATGTATCGTGTTTATGCTAGATATGCAGAGCGTCAAAGATGGAAAGTTGAAATTATGAGTCTTGATGAAATTGGAATTGGTGGAATCAAGGACGTGAGTTTTATGATTAGTGGTCAGGGCGTTTATTCAAAGTTGAAGTATGAAAGTGGAGTTCACCGTGTTCAAAGAGTTCCAGAAACAGAGTCAGGTGGAAGAATTCATACATCTACAATAACAGTGGCAATTATGCCAGAGGCATCCGAGGTTGAAGTGGATTTAAATATGAATGACTGCAAGTTTGATGTGTTCCGTGCTTCTGGAAATGGTGGACAGTGCGTAAATACAACGGATTCTGCGGTTCGATTAACACATCTACCAACGGGAATTGTTATTTCCTGCCAAGACGAAAAATCCCAGTTGAAAAACAAAGATAAGGCGCTCCGTGTTCTAAGAGCAAAATTATATGAATTGGAATTGGAAAAAAAGCATGATGCTGAAGCTGAATTACGAAGGAGTCAAGTGGGTACAGGCGATCGTTCAGAGAAAATCAGAACCTATAATTTTCCGCAGGGACGCGTTACGGATCATAGAATCAAACTGACAATTCACCGTCTAGATAGTGTGATGGATGGAGATATTCAGGAAATTATTGAACATTTAACAGCGGCAGATCAAGTGGCAAAGCTTGCGAAGATGAATGAGGTTTAAAGATTGATGGAGACAATGAAAGAATGTGAATTTAGCAAACAAATTGATTGGAAGGCAATCACGATTAATGATGCTAAGATTATAAAAGAGTATTATAAAGAAGCAAGGCTTAGAGGATGTGAAAATACATTTGCAAACAATGTTTTATGGGCACCCTATTATCAAGTGGAATATGGAATAATTGGTAACTATCTGGTATTTATTACTAGAAAAGAACCAATTTCAGTTAGTTTTCCAATTGGAAAAGATGGCTTGAAAGAAGTGATTGAATTCCTAATGGATTATTTTAATGAGCGCAAATTAGCGTTTCGTATGCATTTAGTGAATACAGAACAATTTGAGGCATTAGATGCCCTATTTCCTGGTGTTTTTGAAATAAACTATGATAGGGATGTTGCAGATTACATTTATGAAGGCGAAAAATTAAGAACACTTTCTGGAAAGAAATTGCATAGTAAGCGAAATCATATCAATCGATTTATGGAGTTGAATCCGGATTGGGCATATGAAAAGATTACAGCGACCAATATTGAAGAATGTTTAGAAATGGTAAACGAGTGGTGTTTTCAGAATAACTGCCAAGAAGATGCAAGTAAACTTGCAGAAATAGAAGTAACCCGGAATGCAATTTTAAACATGAATAAATTAGAGCTTGTAGGTGGTTTGATTCGTGCAAATGGTAAAGTGATAGCGCTTTCTTTAGGAGAAGCGTGTTGCGATGAAGTGTTTGTAGTACATATTGAAAAGGCATTTGCCGATATTCAGGGATCATATGCAATTATTAATCAACAATTTCTATTGCATGAAGCGCCCACTCATACCTATATTAACCGAGAAGAAGATCTTGGAGAAGAAGGACTCAGAGCTGCTAAAATGTCTTACCGACCAGTATTTCTCCACGAAAAAGGAATTTGTACAATCAAGACGAACCAAGATCATGCTTAATAATTTCTCGGTATTGCGAGGGAGTACAGCCTAAATATTTTTTGAATAATTTGTTAAAGTAGCTACTGCTGTTGAATCCAACGTGAGTTGCCAGAGCGGACATTGAAATTGGCTTTTGGCGCTCAATCAGTAAGTTTGCAGCAGCAAATATTCGAAAACGAATTAAATATTCGAAGGGAGAAATTTCCATGCAGCGCTTCATGCAACGGCAACATTCGCTTCTGCTTACATGAATAGCGTCTGCAATATCGTCAAGTGTGATTGGATCTGCATAATGTGTTTCGATAAATCGAATAATGTCTTTTGCCCGGCTTTCATCCAATGAAACCGGGTTTTTTTGATGTTGGCTCTTAATTGAGAAAGTTGGTGGTAATTGTTTTAGTAAGTAAAGCCAAATGTCTAGTAAGTAGCTTTTGGTTAATAATTCAAAGCCAAAGTGCTGAAGTTGGTTATGTTCTACGATTTGCCTGGTATGTTGACTAAGGGAAATGACTCCATTCAAGGATAGATCATTTTTAAAAATGAAATATTGAAAGTTAGCATTTTGAATGAGTGGTGTCAAATACGTGGTTGACATAACAGATCGACCAAAACCAAATAGAAAGGATGGCTTGAAAACGATGGAAACAATTTTTGCATTTTTTGATTGTTTAAAATCAAAGGAGTGAAGAACATTCAGGTTCACGAAAAGCATTTCATTTTCAAACAAGCATATTGTGTTTCCGCTTATAGACACTGATAATTCGCCAGACTCTACTAGAACGAGTTCTAGATCGTCATGGACATGCCAAGGTAGCAACTCGTGATATTGATCTTCGGGGGAAATCGAATGGATTGAAATAGGATATTCTAAAGAACTCAAAAAGGCACTTCCTTTCTTTTTTTGATTGATAATACTATAACACTTTTTGAATCAAAAATGAAGTTTATGTGAGGTGGTTTGAATGGACAAAGTGGTAGAAATCAATTATAATTATTTTGTTAGTAACTGAACGTAAATGAGTATAGGAGGAATACAGTATGGAATTGAAATTTTATCGTTGTGAGCATTGCGGAAATATTATCGTGTATCTTAAGGCAAGTGGAGTTCCGGTTGTATGTTGTGGAGAAAAGATGAAGGAGTTAATTCCTGGAACGGTTGAAGCAGCAGTTGAAAAACATATACCAGTTGTGACCAAAGAGGGTTCTATAGTTACTGTAAAAGTTGGATCAGTGGAGCATCCATCAACTCCTGAACATTATATAGAGTGGATTGTTTTACAAACCAAGAATGGTAACCAACGAAAAGTTCTTCAAGCAGGTGATCAGCCAGTAGCAGAATTTGCATTGATGGATCAAGATGAGGTAGTGACTGCTTTTGCATACTGCAATCTTCATGGTCTTTGGAAGGCTGAGTAATCTCTTTAGTAAAGGATGAAATATGAATATAGATGTATTTAGAAGAATATCTTATGGAGTTTATATAGTATCTGCTATGGATGGAGATCGTCCTACGGGTTGCGTGGCAAATAGTATTATGCAGATCACAGCAGTTCCTGCGACGATTGCAATTAGTATGAATCGAGATAATTTTACAACGTCCTGCATCGAGAAGGAAGAAAAGTTTGCAATTATGATATTGGGTGAAACTGTTGACTCGTCATTAATTGGAACATTTGGATATCAGTCGGGAAGGGACATTCATAAATTTGACAATATTTCATACAAAATGGTGGATGATTTACCGGTTTTAGAAGACACTTGTGGATATCTAATCTGCAAAGTGGTCGACAAAATGGAGGCATCAACCCATACAGTATATTTAGCACAGGTAGTAGATGGGGATGTTTGTCAGATTGACGAAAATCAAATGACATATGATTATTACCATAAAGTGCTTCGAGGCAGCAGTCCTAAAAATGCACCAACTTACATTGCACCTTCTGAAGATAATGAGGAACAAAAGGATGAAGAATTTCATTATGTTTGTCAGGTATGTCAGTATGAGTATGTTGGTAAGGAAATGCCAATCGATTATAAATGTCCTATTTGTGGGCAAGGTCCGGATAAATTTAAGAGGGTATAATGAGTAAAAGCGCAATTAGGGCAGTTGTTTTTTGTATAGGACTAATTCTTATTGCTATTGGGATGTATGTATATTTAGAGCGTGCGAATCAAACGCTAGATCACGAATCAGAGAGTAGAGTATCAAGGCGATTAGAAACGAGCGCACAGCAGAATGATAATGAAGATGAAGAGATATACGGTGAAGAAGAAAGTACTCTAGGAACATTCATAAATCCTAGAGGAACCTGTTTGCAAGATCGTATTGTTCCACCAAAGGGCTATAGTAGAAATAAAGAGTCGCGAACATCCTTTGCAACTTTTCTAAGAGAATATCCAGTGAAAGAGGATAAGAGTCCTGTTCTACTGTTTGATGGGAAAGAGAAGGGGAATCAACATGTCCATGTAGCAATCCTAGATATTGATATGCAAGGAAACCAGATGTTTCAAAGTTCGCAGTGTATTGTTTTTTTGAACTTTGAATATGCGTGGGAGCTAGGAGAGTATGAAAACATGGCGGTTCGCTTACCCAATCAGTTACTTCTTTCATATACGGATTGGAAAGATGGATATCGACTTGTAACAGATCATGAAAAAACAGAAATATCTAAGATTAAGACAAGGGATGAAACCTATGAAACGTTTCGTGAGTATTTAAATACGCTCTTTCTGTATCGAGGAGTTTCATCTTTGGAGAGTGAATGTGTTTCGATTCAACCGAATCAGTTGGAAATCGGGGATTTATTGATTCAGGGAACGGATCAAGAGCATTGCATTATGGTTATCGATATGGTTCAAAATGATAAAGGTGAAAAGGCTTATTTGCTGGGTCAGGGATTTAATCCAGCGCAGGAGTTCCATATTATTAGGAATCCAGCGCATGACAACGATCCGTGGTATTACGAAAGCGAGATTGTGTTTCCTTTTCATACTCCACAGTGGACGTTCCAAGAGGGAACTTTGAAACGATGGGATAGAACTAAAATAGGTAGTGAATTCGTTGAGTAATACACAAATTATAAACAAATTGCACCCACGGACAACTGTTCAGGGTGTAATTTGTTTCATGGTTTTGAGAGTTTTTCATGAGGTGGGTATGAGTAATAGCAAGGTAAAATTGACGAGAAAAGGGAAAAGAGGTCTTTATGAACAGTTCCTGTGGATGACGCTTCTTCCATTGTTGTTTCTAGGGAGTGTGATTTTAATTGTTTCGACAAAATCATATGAGGCAGGAATGCAGAGTGAAGTTGAGAAATCTTTGCATAATACCGCAAAGTCAGTATTACTCATGTATGACAATATTTACCCTGGAGACTATTCGCTATTGCTAGAAGAATCCTCTAATGTTGGGAAACTACAAAAGGGCGAAGTGATTATTAGCGATCAATTTAGTTTGATCGATCAAATTAAGAAAGAATCGCAGATTGATGTTAGTCTGTTTTTTTATAATGTTCGAATGATGACAACGATAAAGGATGAAAAGGGAATCCGTTTTTTGGGTGATGAAGCACCGTCTAGAATTGTTCAAGAGGTTATCGAAAAGGGAGAAGAGCGTTTTTATACGAATGCGCGTGTAAATGGAAAGCTCTATTATGCATACTATCTTCCAATTTATGGATCGGATGGAACGTGTATTGGAATGGTTGCAACAAAAAAGCCGGCATCTAATATCGTCGGAGCCATTAGAAAGTCCCTGTATTTGAATACAATGATTATTCTGTTGGCACTTTTACTGACCGGATACTATATTACCTATCAGACAAGGAAAATCGTAGGTGTAATACAACAATTAATGATTCAGTTAAAAAGTGTTGCAAAGGGAAATTTGAAACAAAATGCGAATTCTTCTGTGGTGCTAAGGGAGGATGAGTTGGGTGAAATTGGGAGATCCATTGAGTATGTGCAGTCTTCACTCAAAACGTTGGTTGAAAAAGATGCTCTGACCGGCTTGCTAAACCGTAGAAGTGGTGAGAAACAGTTAGATGAGACACAAAGTGCCTGTAATAATAATGGAACCTCTTTTGCAATAGCAATCGGCGATATAGACTATTTTAAAAAGGTTAATGACCAGTACGGACATCATTTTGGTGATTTGGTTTTGAAAAGCGTTGCAACGTTACTATGGGATGAAATTAGGGGAAATGGATTTGTAGCAAGGTGGGGTGGAGAAGAATTTTTGATTGTTCTAACGGGAGTAAAGGCAAAAGAACCAGAGGCAATCATTCAGAAAATACTTCGTAAACTTGGGGAAATGACAGTGTGTGAAGGTGAAAATTGCCTAGCAGTAACGATGACAATCGGTATGGTGCTTGGTGATCCGACAAAACCACTGAATTTGCAGATTAGAGAAGCGGACGAGAAGCTATACAAAGGAAAAGAAGCTGGAAGAAATAGACTTGTTTTTTGATGCTGAATTTGATGGAAGGTGAATGGAGAGTACATGAGACGTTTTAGTATAATAATAGTAACAATGGCTTTAGCCTTTGGTATCCTATTTTCTGGATGCGGTAAAAATGAAAATGTGCATACGAATAATGGGATGAAGCTTATTGAAAATTTAAACTATGAAGGGGCTTTGGCTGAATTTGAAAAGGCAATTGTGAAGAGTGAAGATTATGAATTGACTTATCGTGGACAGGGAATTGCCTATATGGGAATGTCTGACTATGACAAAGCAATAGAATCTTTTGAAAAAGCCCTTCAGGCGGCTGGTATGTTTCCTAGTAGGTTAGAATATGATATCAATTATTATAAAGCAACAGCAGAATATAAGGATGAACGATTTGAAGATGCAATTCAAACACTGGATGCTGTGATTAAGTTAAAGGAAAAGGAAAGTGATGCATATTTCTTAAGGGGAATAGCCAAACTATCCATACAGGATGAAAAAGGTGCTAGGGTTGATTTTACCCAGGCGCTTGATTTGAATAAGCACCGAACGGAAACAGTTGTTGATATTTATATAGCCATGCGTGATACGGGGTATGAAGACTTAGGAACCGCGTATTTGAAAGAGGCAATCAATAAAGGGAGTGGAACGCTAAATGATTACGAAATGGGTTCTCTGTGCTTTTATTTAAAGGATTATGAGAATGCAAGAAACTATTTGGAAAAAGCAAATTCAAGCAAAGAAAAAGAAAAAGAGAATATTGTATTGTTGTTGGGTCAGGCTTATGCAAATTTAGGCGATTATAATTACGCATCTGTATTATATTCCAAGTATTTAGAAAAGGATGCAAAAAGTGTTGAAATCTTGAATCAATATGGACTGAGTAAAATGAAGCTTGGTGAGCACGAAGAAGCACTGAAGGCATTTCAGACAGCAATCCAAATAAAGTCAAATAGTCTTTCGCAGGTTTTGCGTTATAACGAGATTGTTGCCTATGAGAAATTAGGGCAATTTGACCAGGCAAAAATCAAGATGGAAGAGTATTTAAAGTTGTATCCAGACGATGAAGATGCAATCCGAGAATATAAGTTTTTAAAGACAAGATAGAGAATGCTAAAAAATTAACGAAAATACTATATATTGTGTGAGATATTATTCGGACACATAATATATAGTGTTTTTTGTTGACTTTATATTACAACTTTGTTACAATTTTGTTGATAGTTTCAGGTGCAAATAACAAGTATGTTTAGAAGTATTGGAGGGACCAGGGGACATGTTGTATGTGATAAAGAGAAATGGCGAAAAGACAGAGTTTGAGATAACGAGAATTAGCGATGCGATTATTAAAGCGTTCAACGCTACAGATATGTTGTTTACAAATGATATCGTTGAATTATTAGCATTACGAGTTACGGCAGATTTTCAATCGAAAATGAAGGCGGGTGAAGTTCATATAGAGGATGTGCAGGATAGTGTTGAGCGTGTTCTTGAACAAGCTGGTTATGCAGAAGTTGCAAAAGCTTATATCCTTTATCGAAAACAACGTGAAAAAATGCGTACAATGACCTCTACTATTTTAGATTATAAAGATGTGGTGAATAGTTATGTGAAAGTGGAAGATTGGAGAGTGAAAGAAAACTCGACGGTTACGTATTCTGTAGGAGGTCTTATTTTAAGTAACTCAGGAGCAGTAACGGCCAATTACTGGTTATCTGAAATTTATGATGAAGAAATTGGAGCTGCACATCGAAATGCAGATCTACATATTCATGACTTGTCTATGTTGACAGGTTACTGTGCGGGTTGGAGCCTTAGACAACTCATTACCGAGGGGCTTGGTGGAATTGTTGGAAAAATCACTTCTGCACCTGCGGCGCATTTATCAGTACTATGCAATCAAATGGTGAATTTTCTGGGAATTATGCAGAACGAGTGGGCAGGAGCTCAAGCCTTTTCCTCGTTTGACACCTACTTGGCTCCTTTTGTTAAAGTGGATGAATTATCCTATAAAGAAGTTAAAAAATGCATAGAAGCTTTCATCTATGGAGTAAATACACCTAGTAGATGGGGAACGCAAGCACCGTTTTCGAATATTACACTGGATTGGACGGTTCCAAGTGATCTTGCTCATTTACCAGCAATTGTTGGCGGCAAAGAAATGGATTTTTGTTATAGTGATTGTAAAAAAGAAATGGATATGATTAATAAAGCCTTTATCGAAACGATGATTGAAGGAGATGCAAATGGAAGAGGATTCCAGTATCCAATTCCAACATACTCAATCACAAATGATTTTGATTGGTCGGATACGGAAAACAACCGCTTATTGTTTGAAATGACATCCAAATATGGAACACCCTATTTTTCAAATTATATTAATTCAGATATGGAACCAAGTGATGTGCGAAGTATGTGCTGTAGATTACGTTTGGATCTTAGGGAATTAAGGAAAAAGACGGGCGGATTTTTCGGCTCAGGTGAGAGTACTGGAAGCATTGGCGTTGTCACAATCAATATGCCAAGAATCGCATATCTTGCAAATAATAAGGGTGATTTTTATAAACGTTTAGATAAGCAGATGGATATAGCTGCTAGATCATTAAGGATTAAGCGTGAAGTGGTTACAAAATTATTGAATGAAGGATTGTATCCATATACGCGTAAGTACTTGGGAAGTTTTTCGAACCATTTTTCAACAATTGGACTAATTGGGATGAATGAAGTTGGTTTGAATGCAAACTGGCTTAGAGCGGATATGTCTAATGAGAAGACGCAAGAGTTTACAAAAGAAGTTTTGAATCATATGAGAAATCGCCTTGCCGACTATCAGGAACAATATGGAGATTTATACAATCTAGAAGCAACGCCGGCAGAAAGTACAACATTTAGACTGGCAAAACATGATCGTAAAAAATGGCCAATGATTAAGACGGCGGGTAAACAATCAGATGTGCCGTACTATACAAATTCTTCTAATTTACCGGTGGAATATACAGTGGACATTTTTGATGCATTAGATATTCAGGATGACATTCAAACCTTATATACGTCTGGAACTGTATTTCATGCATTTTTAGGGGAAAAACTACCGGATTGGAAAGCAGCTGCAAATTTAGTAAAAACGATTTCGGAAAACTATAAGCTGCCATACTACACACTTTCTCCAACCTATTCGATTTGTAAGGAACATGGATATATTGCGGGAGAAGCGAATGAGTGTCCAGTTTGCAAGCAACAAACAGAAGTGTATAGCAGAATTACGGGTTACTATAGACCTGTTCAAAACTGGAATGATGGAAAATTACAAGAATACAATAATCGCACAGAGTATGAGATTGAGAAATCCTCTTTGAAACGAAGTGTTAGTACAGTAATTACCTTGTCAAATTTTGAAAAGGATGTTACCATCAGTATGGAAGAACCATCTGATGTAAAGTACCTGTTTGTGACGAAAACATGTCCGAATTGTAAGGTTGCTAAAGATGTTTTGAAAGATGAAAAATACATTTTGATTGATGCAGAAGAAAATTATGATTTGGCAGGAAAATACCAAGTTATGCAAGCACCAACCTTAGTTGTTGTAAACAAGGGTGAGTATCTAAAATTTTCGAATGTTTCTGCAATTAAGAATTATATGCAAACAGTGCTTTGTTAGATTTCAGGACGGGTTCAGGAGGAGTTTATGCATGGTATTTTTGTCAAAGTAAAAGCTATCATTATAAAAGAACGTAAATTTTTGCTTGTTAAGAAGTGGAATGACGATCGAATTTTAGATCCGTTTTATTGGGAATTTCCTGAATGTGAAGTGGCGTATGGAGAGAGTCCGAAAGATGCAGTGCTTAGACTACTAGAGGAATCTTTAGGATCTAGTGGGGTTATTAAGAAGCCGGTTTACACTTGGTCACAAATGATTGGCGATTCACAGTGTATAGGAATTGCTTATGAATGTGAAATTTGTGATAGCGAAGAGGGGCAGTTTGTGCTGTCGGAAGAGATGGGCGGATATTGTTATGCGTCACTCAAAGAACTTCCAGATTATATTGAAAATTCCAATTTATTAAGGGATATTCAAAAAGTATATAAAAAAGGAAAAAGGTAGGATTAACAACATGATCAACAAGTTAGTAGCAAACATCAAAAAAACGAATGCGCCTATAGTAGTAGGATTAGATCCTATGTTAAGTTTTATTCCAAAGCATATTTTAAGCAAGGCATTTGGTGAATACGGTGAGACGCTTGAAGGGGCGGCAGAAGCAATCTTTGAATATAACAAAGGAATTGTTGATGCCACATATGATTTGATACCAGCAGTAAAACCGCAAGTTGCAATGTATGAGCAATTTGGCATTCCTGGAATGATTGCATTTCAAAAAACGGTTCAGTATTGTAAGGAAAAAGACTTGGTTGTAATCGGTGATATAAAGCGAGGCGACATAGGTTCTACCTCAGCAGCGTATGCAACTGGTCACCTTGGAAAAATCAAGATAGGAAATACACTGCACAAAGTGTTTGATGAAGATTTTGTTACTGTGAATCCCTATTTAGGATCGGACGGCGTAACGCCATTTATTGATATCTGTAAAGAAGAAGGCAAGGGACTATTTATTTTGGTAAAAACCTCTAATCCAAGTAGTGGAGAATTTCAAGATCAATTAATTGGTGAAAAGACCTTATATGAGTTGGTTGGAGAAAAAGTAAGGAGTTGGGGTGAAACCCACATGGGTGATGAATACAGTTATATTGGTGCAGTGGTAGGTGCAACGTATCCAGAAATTGGAAAACAATTGCGTAAAATAATGCCAAAAACCTATATCTTGGTTCCTGGATATGGAGCACAAGGCGGAAAAGGAAAAGACTTGGCTCACTTCTTTAATGAAGATGGATTGGGTGCAATTGTAAATTCTTCAAGAGGAATTATTGCGGCATATCAAATGGCAGAATATAAAGACACGTTTACGGAATTAAATTATGCAGATGCTTCTAGGCAAGCGGTAATAGATATGATTGAAGACATTAGTATGGCAATAAAATAATGCTTGGAGGATACATGGAATGGAACAATATAAAAAAGAATTTATAGAATTTATGGTGGATTGTAATGTGTTAAAATTCGGAGATTTTACAACCAAAAGCGGACGAAAGACCCCCTT
This sequence comes from uncultured Lachnospiraceae bacterium, assembly GCA_964635395.1. Taxonomy (GTDB): domain Bacteria; phylum Bacillota; class Clostridia; order Lachnospirales; family Lachnospiraceae; genus CAZWNX01. The sequence continues at coordinate 21,428 of CAZWNX010000007.1, read as the reverse complement.
TTTTGTAAATACTGGATTTTATAGAACAGGAAGTCAACTTAAAAGGTTGGGTGAATATTACGCAAAGGCAATTGTAGATCAGTTTGGAACATCGTTTGATGTTTTGTTTGGACCGGCATATAAGGGGATTCCATTAACCGTAACAACAACAATGGCGCTTAGTGAATTAGCTGATGTTGATATTAAGTATTGTTCAAACCGAAAAGAAGTTAAGGATCATGGAGATACAGGGATTTTATTAGGAAGTCCAATTGCTGATGGGGACAAGGTATTAATGATTGAAGATGTTACAACAGCGGGAACATCTATAGCAGAGACGTTACCAATCATTAAAGCAATTGCAGATGCCAAGGTAGTAGGATTAGTAGTCAGTGTAGATCGAATGGAGCGAGGACAGGGAACGAAAAGTGCGCTCAAAGAAATCGAAGAGACATATGGTTTTAAGACCACAGCAATTGTGACAATGCAAGAAGTTGTTGAGCATTTATACAATAAACCGTATAATGGGAAGGTATATATTGATGATGCATTAAAAGCAGCGATTGATGCATATTATGTTCAGTATGGAGTTGCCAATTAGTTAACACGCAAAGGGGAGTAACCATGGAAGAAAGAATCTATAAAACAATGTCTCGTTCTGGAGCACTAAATGTTGTTTGTGGTGTTGTTGCAATTGCAATTGGAGTTGCTATGGGCGTTTTATTAATCATTAGTGGTTCAAAGTTATTATCTAGAAAGTCTAAAATTTTATTCTAACAGTAAATGAGGTTTTCGTTTTGATGAAAAGAAATTCTTATATGTTTACTAGCAAGACGCAATCAAAAAAAGGAATGATATCAACCGCCCTTGGTTCCATGGCGGTTTTTTCCGTTTGCCTTTCGGTATTTCTTGCTTATAAAGTTGGAGAAGCAGTTGTGGTACGTTTAGGAACAACACTATTATTTACATTTCTTTTTGCAATTGTGGGTGAAACAATAGGAATTCAAGCCCATTTGGAGAAGGATAAACTTTATTTTTTCCCAAGACTTGGTATCCTTTTGAATGGGCTATCCATTCTTTCAATTCTTGCCATGATATTGATAGGAGTGATGAATTAATGCAAGAGAGACTTTTATTAGCGAGTGAGCGAATACAGGAAATAGCTTTTGAATATTTGTTGCCAGATGAATATAGCAAGTATTTTAATCGGTTGTCAAAAAGGATTTTGCATATACTTGATAAGCAGACGAATGATTATTCAGTCCTGACATTAAAAGAATTAAAAGAATATCACGATTCTCTTTTTCAAGAGTTTATAGACAAGGAATATGAGCATAGTTATGCAAATCTAGAGTATTGCGAAACGTGCTTTAAAGATAATTTTGAAGTGGCTAGGATATTTAGCTTTTTGTATGTTGAGATGAATATATTAATAGAATGCGTTTATGAACAAAGATTTGATCGTGCAGTACGTTATTTAGAACTATTTATAGAATGCTATGGTTTATATACGTATGTTTATCAATATGAGCAAAGAATTCCAACCGCTTTAGAACTTAAGCTTATTGTGGAGCAGAACTTCAAAGACTATGCTGTGGAAGAAGCGATTGACCGCGTTGAAACCAAACTGAAAAGTCATAGTGGAGTTGCAGCTATGATTATAGAACGTGCAGATTTGTCAGATGAAAGGTATTTATACCAGTACGGAGAATATATATCTGTAAATGAAATTGAAACAATGAAGTATTTTAATCAAATGTCCCAAAGTCAGTTAGAAGAGATTGCATTTTGTTATACAAATGGTTTTAAGATTGGTTTTGAAAAGAAGGGTGTTTTACTCTCTGATAAAAAATTGATACAAATCGTTTATCCGATTGGATTTGAGAGACTTGTCAGGGTGGCGGTAAATCAATTTAGAAAGATGGGAGTTGAACCAGTATTTCAAAGAAATGCAAACAGCGTATTTCATAAAAGAGGAATGCGACTTTCCGGGTACTATTCAACACCATATAACAGACAACTTTTATTTGACCATCGGGAAGATGAAGCAATCGTTCTTTCGAAAAATTATTTAAATAAAAAATTGCTGGGTTATCAAAAAGGTTACGAAAAATTTAAAGAACTAGCAAAAGGGTATGCTGGTCCAGCGTGGATTGAAGTCTTTGGTGAAGAAAAGTATGATTTTATTCAAAAGAAACAATGTGTTCAAATGAATAAGAAGCAGCAACAGATGTCAACGCAGTACTATGTTGAATTGACTCAAATAATCAACAAGTATATTGATCCAAGGGAGCGCAGTTTCACAATTATTGCGTTTCCAATCCCACAAATCGGAGAATTTTATCCACAGATTATGGAAGAGACAATCGCAATTAATTCGTTAGACTATAAAACCTATGAGGCGATACAGCAAACCGTTATTGATGCATTAGACCAAACCCAAAAGGTTGTCATAAAGGGGAGTGGAGAAAACCAGACTGATCTTACAATTTCACTTCATGAACGAACAGATCCACAGAAAGAAACAATCTTTGAGAATTGCGTATCGGATGTTAATATTCCGCTGGGTGAGGTGTTTACGACACCCATACTAAAAGGGACAAATGGGGTATTACATGTTCCAATTGCATACCTTAATGATATGGTTTTCTATCAACTTAAATTTGTTTTTGAAGATGGCTATGTAACTTCTTATTCTTGTGAGAATTTTGAAGATATAAGTGATAATCAAAAGTATATAAAGGATCATATTCTGTATCATCACGAAACCTTACCAATTGGAGAGTTTGCAATTGGAACAAACACACGGGCTTATAAAATGGCAGACAAATACAAAATTCATGATTTACTGCCAATCCTTATTGCTGAAAAAACAGGACCTCATTTCGCACTTGGAGATACCTGTTATTCATACGATGAAGAGACAAAAGTTTTTAATGATAATGGGAAAGAGGTAATTGCAAAAGATAATGAACGTTCTCGTATGAGAAATACAAATCTTGGCGAAGCCTATTACTCGTGCCATACAGATATAACCTTACCCTATCATGAAATAGGGGAGTTGTATGGAGTGAAAATGGATATGACGAAGGTTCCAATTATTCGGGAGGGGAAATTTGTTCTTGAAGGGACCGATCTTTTAAACGAGGCATTGAATTCATAAAAAAAGATGCTTCCAAATCAGTAAATGTAGTCAATATGTAGAAATTTTCGGAAACGGTTGACTGTATGAATGGAAATTTGTAAACTAATAAAGCAATATAGAATTTAAGAATGGGAAGGATATAACGATGGATTATAAAAAAGCAGGTGTGGATATTGAAGCTGGGTACAAGTCGGTAGAATTGATGAAACAGCATGTGAAAGCAACTATGAGACCAGAAGTGTTAAGCGATATTGGAGGTTTTTCAGGAGCTTTTGGTTTAAGCAAAATGAAAGATATGGAAAAACCAACGCTTGTATCAGGGACTGATGGTGTTGGAACAAAGCTTAAACTTGCATTTATCATGGATAAGCATGATACAATTGGAATTGACTGTGTTGCGATGTGTGTGAATGATATTGCCTGTGCAGGTGGCGAACCGTTATTTTTCTTAGACTATATTGCTTGTGGAAAGAATTTTCCAGAGAAAATTGCGACCATCGTAAAGGGTGTTGCGCAAGGATGTTTACAATCAAACGCAGCATTAATTGGTGGAGAAACTGCTGAAATGCCAGGTTTTTATCCAGAAGACGAGTATGATTTGGCTGGATTTGCAGTTGGGATTGTAGATGAGAAAGATTTGATTACTGGAAAAACGTTAAAAGATGGTGATATATTAATTGCGATGGCTAGTTCAGGAGTTCATAGTAATGGATTTTCTTTGGTACGTAAAGTGTTTGATATGACGAAAGAAAGTTTAGAGACCTATTATGATGAATTAGGAACGACATTGGGAGAAGCATTGCTTGAGCCAACTAAGATTTACGTGAAAGCACTTTCTTCATTGAAATCAGAAAATATTAAAGTAAAGGCATGTAGCCACATTACAGGGGGCGGTTTTTATGAAAATATTCCTAGGATGTTGCCTGAAGGGATGCATGCATTTGTAGAAAAGAATAGTTATGAGATTCCACCTATTTTCAGAAAACTTCAAAAGGATGGAAATATTTCGGAAGAAATGATGTATAATACTTATAATATGGGAATTGGGATGCTAATTGCAGTGGATCCTAGTGATGTGCAAAAAGCATTGAGTGTAATAGAAGATGCGGGTGAAAAGGCTTACGTTGTTGGATCTATAAAAGCTGGTGAAAAAGGGGTTACGCTATGTTAAAAATTGTTGTCTGCGTATCCGGTTCGGGTACGAATCTGCAGGCGATTATCAATCAGATTCAATCGGGTGTATTAAAGAATGTTGAAATTGTTGGGGTTATTAGCAACAATCATTCGGCATATGCTCTTGAGCGTGCGAGACAAAATGAAATTAAAGATCTTTGCATTAGTCCAAAGGACTTTGAGAATCGTGAAGAGTTTAATGAATGTTTGGTTCGCAAGATTGGTGAACTTGAACCTGATTTGATAGTACTTGCGGGTTATTTGGTGACAATCCCAGAAAAATTGGTTCAATTATATAGGAATAAAATCATTAATGTGCATCCGTCTTTGATTCCGGCATTTTGCGGAGTTGGTTACTATGGTTTGAAGGTTCATGAGGCGGCTTTGACAAGAGGTGTTAAGATTGTGGGAGCAACAATCCATTATGTGGATGAAGGTACGGACACGGGTCCTATCATTTTGCAAAAAGCAGTCAGTGTTTTGCCGTCGGATGATGCAAAATCATTGCAAAAACGCGTCATGGAAGAAGCAGAGTGGGAAATTTTGCCAAAAGCAATTGATTTAATTGCAAAAGGGCAGGTAACCATTCGGGCGGATTACCGCGTAGATATTATTGAATAGTGAATTTAAATAGAGAGAATTTATAAATAGATGACTCTATAGAAAGGCATGGTTTTTATGAAGGTATTGGTAGTTGGTAGTGGTGGACGTGAACATGCCATAATAACAAGTATTACAAAAAACAGTAAAGTCACAAAAATCTATTGTGCACCAGGAAACGCAGGAATTTCGCAATTAGCAGAGTGCGTTTCGATTGGAGCGATGGAATTTGATAAGCTTGTAGCGTTTGCAGAGAAAGAATCAATTGATTTGACAATCGTGGGAATGGACGATCCTTTAGTTGGAGGACTGGTTGATGTCTTTGAAGAACATGGACTAAGAGTTTTTGGACCAAGAAAAAATGCTGCTATTTTAGAGGGAAGTAAGGCTTTTTCAAAAGATTTAATGAAGAAGTATAATATCCCTACGGCGTCTTATGAGACGTTTGAAGATTCTTCAAACGCAATTGAGTATCTTGAGACGTGTACGTATCCAATCGTATTGAAAGCAGATGGACTTGCACTTGGAAAAGGTGTATTGATTTGCGAAACCTTCGAACAAGCAAAAGAGGGCGTTTGGTCTATAATGGAAGATTTGGCATTTGGAGACGCTGGAAAACGTATGGTTGTTGAAGAGTTCATGGTTGGTAGAGAAGTTTCTGTGCTTTCTTTTGTAGACGGAAAAACAATCAAGACAATGACCTCAGCGCAAGATCATAAGCGTGCAAAAGATGGGGATGAAGGATTAAATACAGGTGGAATGGGAACATTTTCACCAAGTCCATTTTATACACAAGAAGTGGATGACTTTTGTAAAAAATATGTATATCAAGCAACTGTGGATGCAATGGCTTCTGAAGGAAGACCATTTAAAGGGATTATATTCTTTGGGTTAATGCTTACATCCAAGGGACCTAAAGTGTTAGAATATAATGCAAGATTTGGCGATCCAGAGGCTCAGGTTGTATTACCTAGAATGAAGACAGATTTACTTACTGTGATAGAGGCATGTATTGATACAACCTTAGATGAAATTGAGTTGGAATTTGAAGAAAATGCTGCTGTTTGCGTTGTTTTGGCATCCGATGGGTACCCGCTTTCCTATGAAAAGGGGTATGAGATCTGTGGATTAGAAGCGTTCAAAGATACTCCGGGGTATTATGCATTTCATGCGGGAACAAAACTTGAACAAGGCAAGATTGTTACGAATGGCGGACGCGTTATAGGTATTACTGCGACAGGAAAAGACTTAAAAGAAGCAAGAGAAAATGCTTATAAAGCAACGCAGTGGGTTCAGTTTGATAATAAGTACATGAGAACAGATATTGGAAAAGCAATAGACGAATTGTAATTAATAAGGGGGATGGTATATGGATTTAGAACAAAAGCTCAAATTAGAATTCTATAACCGACCCGTAAAGTGCAAATTATGTGGTGGATTAATGGCTTACAAAGGGATCGGTGAATATGAGTGTGAAGATTGTAAAGCATTAGAGTATGATGATTATGGAAAAGTAAGATCTTTTTTGGAAAAGAATAGAGGCGCCACAGCCACCCAAATCTCTATTGAAACTGGTGTAAGCCAAAAAGATATCAGACAAATGGTGAAAGAATCTAAGTTTGAAGTAACAAGTGATTCAAATAGTTTCTTATTTTGCGAACTCTGTCGTAAATCTATACGAAGTGGGCGCTACTGTATGGAGTGTGAAAAATTAGCAAACAAGAAATTAGAAGAAGAATTACGGCAAAAGCAAAATAAAGTTGCAAAAATGCAGGGATATGGAACAAATAGTAAAGGTGAATCGGGTGCAAAGCGCTTTGAACGTTAAGATGGGGGTGTCGTTATAGACGGCACCTTTTTTTGTGAGCTGGGGTGATTTCGGAAAAATAAATGTCAAACACTAGATATAGTGATAAAACTGTGAAAAAAATCTTAAGTCCACTATATTTGGGTTGACGTATAAAAACCATAATAGTATGATAAGTGAGTAGTAGAATGACGTGAAGTATAGAAAGGGGCAACTATGAATTATTTTTCTACAGCAAAAAAAGCTCGAGGAATCAGATTCTTATTAGGAATATCTGTGTTCATCCTATTTTTTATCTGTAGCACGATCAATATAAATGCAGCAGAGTCTGGAACAATAAGTGTTTCTACGGCTAGAGTGCGGAATGAAGCAAGTACATCAGCATCTTTGTTGGGAAGCTTGCCTTTAGGAACAAAAATCGAAATAAAAGCGCAGGTAAAAGGAAGTGATGGTGCAATATGGTATCAAATCCCTATGCCGGGCAATAGAGCTGGATTTGTTCGTTCAGATCTGGTTACAAAGTTAGCTTCCAACACAGCGGCACCGGCGGCACCAGCGCCAACAGTCCCTGCACCAACGACCCCTGCACCGGCGGCACCAGCAGCACCAACAAATGCATCAGGCGTTGGGAAAATCGCAAAATCGAGTATTAATGTACGAACAGCTGCGAATACGACGTCTGCGATTGTTTGCAATATGCAAAGTGGTGAAATGGTTACGATTACGGGTAAAGAACAAGGAAGTGATCAAAAAACTTGGTACAAGGTTACTTTTACAAAAAACAGTAAGAGTTATTCGGGATATATTCGATCTGATTTATTAACAATCACACAGGATGCAACTGTGAGTCCTTCCACAAATCCGACGCAAGAAGCGGGTAATGCAAATCAGAAAGTAGAAACTGCATCTGGAAGTGGAGTCGTAAAGGGTACGGGAGTGCGTGTTCGAGCTGGAGCTGCTACCGCTACTGGTATTGTGATTACAGCAAATGCGGGAACAAAAGTAATTATATCTGGTAAGACAATAGGATCTGATCAAAAGGTCTGGTATCAGATTTCAATACAAACTGCACAAAAAAAATACACCGGATTTATCCATTCGGATTTTTTAACCGTTAGCCAAATAACATTGAAACCTACAAATTCGACAGAACAGCCAAATGCCCCATCAACAAGTGCGGTTGCAGAAGGTGTTGTGAAAGGGATTAATGTAAGAGTACGAAGTAAAGCATCAGTATTAGGTAGTATTGTAGGAGTTGTAAGCGTGGGCCAAGCGTGTAGTGTAATTGGTGAGACGAAAGGGGATGATGGAATCACCTGGTATAATGTGAATTATACTGTGGGGGCGAATAAGTTCACTGGATATATTCGATCTGATTTTTTTGTAATTACAAAGAAAAACACTCCGGACGTTCAAAATCCCCCTGCGACAGAGCCAACTGTGCCTTCGCCAGAAACGACTAAAATCAAAACGGGAATTGTAAAAGGAACCAATATTAATGTTCGACAAATTGCAGTGATTGGTCCTTCCATAGCGAAAGTATCAACTGGGGTAAAGGTACAAATTACGAGTGAGGCAAAAGCAAGTGATAATAATATTTGGTACCAAATTACCTTTACACTGAATGGGGCTAATCAGACAGGATTTATTCGCTCTGATTTTATTCGTGATATAAAAGAAGAAACCGTGAGTTTGCCTGAAACGCCTGCTGCACCACAGACACCACAAGCAAATGAGCAGTATGGAACAATTAAAGGAATTGCGGTTCGAATTCGTAGTGCAGCAATTTCTGGGGGAATTGTTTGCCAGCTAAATACTGGGGATAATGTAAAAATCCTTAGTCAAAAGAAAGAATCCGATAATTATGTTTGGTATGAAGTTTCATTCACCTATAGTGGAGCGGAGAAAAAAGGTTTTGTAAGAAGTGATTTGGTGAATATTGTAGAAACAATTGGCTCAAACACAGATGCTGATTTTGAAAAGCAGCTTGAAGAACAAAAATTCCCTGAATCTTATCGAGTATATTTAAGAGCCCTACATAAAAAATATCCTGCATGGAAATTCCAAGCAGTTCATACTAGCTTGAAATGGGCAGATGCGGTTTTAGCGGAATCGAAGGTTGGACTTAATCTTGTTAGTAAGAACGTCGCAAACTCATGGAAGTCAACGGATTCAAGGGCTTATAATTGGGAAACAAATACTTGGTATACCTTTGATGGAGGTGCTTGGGTTGCAGCGTCAGAAAGTATCATTCAATTTTACTTAGATCCAAGAAACTTTTTAGATGAGTCAGGAGTTTTCCAGTTTGAGTCATTGAATTATCAAACCTATCAGACGCCAACCGGTGTTCAGTCATTGTTAAATGGTTCCTTCATGCAAGATTCTTACACAGAACCAGATGGTTCTACTAAAACATATGCAGATACATTTATTGAAGCGGGTAAAAATGCTGAGATCAGTCCTTATCATTTGGCAGCAAGATGTTATCAAGAACAAGGAAGCGGAACGAGTGGTAGCATTTCAGGAAGGGTTTCAGGATACGAGAACTTGTTTAATTATTTTAATGTTGGAGCTTACGCAGCAAATGGTAATTCGCCAATTATTCAGGGACTTAAATATGCTAGTGGAACAGATGAAGCATATGCAAGGCCATGGAGCACGAGATACGCTTCAATCATTGGAGGATCAAAGTTTGTTTCTCAAAAATATGTTAAGCGAGGTCAAAACACTCTCTATTTTCAAAAGTTTAATGTAGTTAATAGTGCAAATGGAATCTATTCCCACCAATACATGACTAATTTGCAAGCAGCAACTGCTGAAGCAGCAAAAATGAAGAAGGCCTATACGGATATGAATGCGGAATTAGTATTTTTGATTCCAGTATATTTGGAAATGCCGGACAGTCCTTGTGTGAAACCAGATTCAACTGCAAATCCTAACAATTTCTTGAAAGAACTATATGTAGATGGTTATGAGATGATACCAATTTTTGAACCTGAAATTGAAACATTCTATTTGACAGTGCCATCCAATGTAGATGCAATTACGATTGGAGCAACACCAGTTGCAGCAACATCAAGTGTTAGTGGAACTGGATCAAAAACGCTGGCGGTGGGTGAGAATAAAATCAAAGTGATTTGTAAATCGCAAGCAGGTGTCAAAAAGGTATATACAATTATTGTAACAAAAGGTGAATAGTTGAGAGGAAAAAATTATGGTAAAAATGAAACGAAGAGGCGTATATTCATTGATTATAACCTTTTTACTTGTCTTGCTATTGGGGTTTACTTCAATGGCTGCTGGGACTGTCACGATTACTGCGGATAAAGATAGTGTTGTGATTTCTGAAAAGGTCAATGTCAAGATTGAGACGAGTGAGCCAGAAGATGATTCAATAGCTCCTAAAGTATCGGTTACCTATAATGATAAAGTTCTTCAATTTGAAAGTTGTGATGTGGAGTATGGTGGCGGTGGTGGATTGATTACCCTATCATCTACACGCGCAAATCTAGTTTTTACAGCAAAAAAAACTGGAGAAACAGAAGTGAAAGTAGAAGCTATTATCGATGATAATGCAAATAACAAACTGATTCAGTCAAAAAAAATTACGGTAGCTGGAGCACTTGATTCAAAATCATCGGATTCTACATTAAAAGCATTATCGATTACGAAAGGGACTCTGGATCCTGCATTTTCACCTAAGGTAACAAATTACACCATTGAGTTGACGGAGAATGTTGATACAGTTGCAATTGATGCGAAAACCAACTCGGATAAGGCATCAGTAGTTAAAGTGGAGGGATTTACAAACTTAAAAGAAGGTGAAAATTTAGCTTCAATTGTTGTTAAATCAGAAGCTGGAACCACTTCTACCTATAGTTTTAAAATAAACAAATCGGGCGAACAAGGTAGTGAAGAAGGTACAGTGGTTGATCCAAGCGGTCAAATCAAGATAGAAGGCAGTGATTTATATGTTAATGCAACCTATCCATCAGAAATGTTACCACCAGGGTGTGATAAGCTCGAGTACAACTATAAGGGAACAACAATCGATGCGGCATATTTCGAAATGGGAAATCTAGTATTACTTTACTTATCGCAGAAAGATGGTTCACAAGGGGCATTCTATATTTATTATTCGGGTACGGATGAATTTATTGATTTTATTCAAATACATGGCATAGAAGGACGTTTTATCTTTCCGGTTCAGTATGTGACTGGAATTCCAATACCGGACGGATTTATTCCAACCACTTTTAAATGGGGTGAGAAAGAAGCACCTGCCTATATTGTGTCGGAAGAAATAATGGTAAGTCAGAATCAATACAGCGAATTAAGTGATGAAGAGGATGTTAATGCAAATCAGTACTCAATTCCTTCTTATAAAGACTATTATCTGTTTTTTGCAATGAGTAGTGAGGGTAGTCAAGGGTGGTATTTATATGACACGTTGGAAGGAACGTATCAAAGGTATTTAGAAATAGATACTCAAACGAGTCAATATGATGATACTGGTTATTTGACTTACAAAAGCAAATCACAGACTCGAATGGTGATTATTGCAGTTCTGATTTTTATAATCATGATTTTAGGAGTGGTTTTAGTAAATTTCTTTATTAAAATTCGAGAACTTCAAAGCGATTGCTTGCTCGATGAAGAGGAGCAAAGAGATTCGGATGATTTTGATCAATCAAGTGAACCGGATGGTTCAGATGATTCAGATGATATGGTTGGTTTGGATGAATTGGAGGATGTTAGTAATTTGGAAGACAGTTCTTTAGTAACCAAAGAGGAATTGGAGGAGGATCAAAAAGAAATTGAGGTGGATTATGAAGCCGATGAAATAGTTGAAACGGTGGACACCAATAAGAAAGAGCGATTTCTTGGATCAAAAAGTACAAAGAAAAGCAAAAATCCAGTTATGATTAATCTGCTTGATGAGATGGAAGAGAAAGAACGTGCGATGAGGAAAAAGGTTGATCGTGCTGCAATTGATGATGATTTTGAATTTGAGTTTATTAATATTCGTGATGACGATTAGTAAAAATGGGGCAAATATGCCCCATTTTTTCATTTTTTTCAATTCTCAAATCATTGACAGGAAGGAATGTCTGTTATAGACTGAATATAACAAAGGATTGGTTGTTAAGGAGGTAATTATGATAATAGAAATTGATTTTAATAGTGATGAAGCTTTGTATATTCAATTGAGAAATCAGATTGTTATTGGCATTGCCACCTCTAAATACAGAGAAGGGGATTCACTTCCAAGTGTTAGACAACTTGCTGATCGAATTGGTATTAATATGCACACTGTAAATAAGGCATACACTGTCTTAAAGCAGGAGGGATTTGTAAAAGTAGATCGAAGAAGAGGGGCAATTATTGCATTAGACTTAGACAAAATCCAGGCATATAAAGAATTAGAATTGGAGTTAAAAGTAATATTGGCAAAAGCATGTTGTAAGAACATTTCAATTATGGAAATTCATAGTCTGATAGATGAAATTTATGATGATTATGGGGAACAAAGGGACTAGCTATATCCTAAGTTCGTAGCGATCGATTAGGTTCGTGCGAGGTACAATAATAGAAAGGGCAAGGTTACGATATGGTGTATACTCAAAAGGCGCAAATTGCGTTAAATTTGGCAAAAAAGGCAGCAAAACAGATGAAACAAAATTATGTTGGAACGGAACATTTATTATTAGGTCTCTTACAAGAGAGAAGTGGTGTTGCAGCAAGGGTACTAAATGAAAATGGTGTGTTAGAAGAAAAATTGCTGGAAACGATAAGAGATTTTGTTGCCCCAACAAATCCGATTGCTATATTTGAAAAAGATGGTTTTTCTCCACGTGCAGAAGAAATACTTGAACAAAGTCATCAAATGGCAGAACGATTCAATTCAAATGAAATTGGAACGGAACATATACTAATGGCGTTGATTAAAGAGGCTGATAATATTGCAGTTCGATTATTAAATACAATGGGATTGAATGTACAAAAAATGTATGTTGATTTATTGGTGGCAGTTGGAGCAGATGCAAATTTGTATAAAGAGGATTTAAACCCTAAGAAGTCCAAAGCATCTACAAAGACCTTAGACCAATACAGTAGGGACTTAACATTGCTTGCCAAAAATGGAAAATTGGATCCCGTAATAGGGAGAGAAGAAGAAATAGCAAGAGTGATTCAAATACTTAGCAGAAGAACAAAGAATAATCCCTGCTTGATTGGGGAACCTGGAGTTGGTAAAACGGCTATTGCAGAAGGTCTTGCAGCGCGAATAATCGCCAATGATGTTCCAGATACAGTCAAAAACAAGCGCGTGGTTACATTGGATCTTTCAGGAATTGTGGCAGGAAGTAAGTACAGGGGCGAGTTTGAAGAACGAATAAAGAAAGTAATTAAAGAAGTAATTGAGGATGGAAATATTTTATTGTTTTTGGATGAAATTCATACAATTATTGGAGCGGGTGGAGCAGAAGGTGCAATTGATGCATCTAATATTCTGAAACCATCTTTGGCGAGGGGCGAAATACAGCTAATCGGAGCTACAACGATAGAGGAATATAGAAAGCATATTGAAAAAGATGCTGCTCTTGAAAGACGATTTCAACCAGTTACAATTGCACAGCCGTCAGTTAGTGAGTCCATTGATATATTAAATGGAATTAAACACAAATATGAGAACCATCATAAAGTAACTATTTCTCAGGAAGCAGTGATTGCAGCAGTTCAATTGTCAGATCGATACATTAATGATCGAAATTTGCCAGATAAGGCAATTGATTTAATTGATGAAGCGTCCTCTGCACTAAGATTACACTTTTTAAAGACTTCGAGCAAAATACAGGAGTATGAGAAAAAAATAAAGGAATGTGATCAAAATATAGAGCGGGCAATGATATTATCAAGACATGAAGATGCGGCGCTTTTAAAAAAGGAGCAAGAGGAGCTAGTAAAAAAATATCATAATGAGAAAAAGAAAATTATGAAGCGAAACAAAGACATGCCCCTTGTTGTTTCGGAAGAAAATATCGAGCAAGTTGTTTCTGTTTGGACTAAAATTCCGGTTCAAAAACTTGCAGAGAAAGAAAGTGAAAGGTTGCTCAAATTAGAAAAAACATTGCATAATCGTGTAATTGGACAGGATGAGGCAGTGGATAGTGTCGCTAGAGCGATGAGAAGAGGACGAGTAGGATTGCAAGATCCCAATAGACCGATTGGTTCGTTTTTGTTTTTGGGACCTACAGGAGTTGGAAAAACAGAGCTTAGCAAAGCGTTAGCGGAGGCGATGTTTGGAAATGAAAATGCACTCATTCGAGTTGACATGTCAGAGTATATGGAATCCCATTCGGTGTCTAAAATGATAGGATCACCACCTGGATATGTCGGACATGATGATGGAGGGCAACTAGCCAAGAAGGTTCGAACAAACCCATATTCCGTTATTCTTTTTGACGAGATTGAGAAAGCACATCCGGATGTATTCAATGTATTGCTACAGGTTCTTGATGATGGGCATATTACGGATTCAAAGGGTAGAAAAGTAAATTTCAAAAATACGATTATTATTATGACTTCGAATGCTGGAGCTGCTAAAATAGTTGATCCCAAAGCACTTGGTTTTTCGGTTGCCTCAAATGAAAAGCAAAATTATGATAAGATGAAGAATAATGTTATGGATGAAGTCAAAACGATGTTTAAGCCGGAATTTTTGAATCGAGTAGATGAAATTATTGTATTCCACGTTTTAAATAAACAGAATATGAATCAAATTGTTTCTTTATTGTTTAAGAGCCTAGTGAAAAGATGTAAGGAACAAATGAATATACAGTTAACAATTTCAAATTCCCTAAAAGAATATATTGTAGAGCATTATTCAAATCCTAAAATGGGTGCAAGACCACTAAAAAGAGGAATTCAAACATATGTAGAAGATTCCTTGGCAAATGAGATTTTATCTGGAACAATTAAGAGTGGAGATAAGGTTACAGCTGGAGTTTTGGGTGGGAAACTTGTTTTCAAAGCAGCAAGAGAGAAATAATAATCAAATATGAAGAATGGCTAGATTTTGAATTTGAAATATATTATACTTAACTAAATAATAATAAAGCAATTTATGCTTTCAGGAGGAACATATAATGGCAATGGTGAATGAATTAATTCGTTCGGAAGAAGATGGCGCAATCAGTTTTGGAAATCATGGGCTTGATGCAAAGGAAAAATTAGAAGGTTATGAGCATCAAGGTGATTTATTTAAAGTTAAGACCTATAAGATGATGACAAAACTAGAAAAAAATGGATCTTTTTTGTATGAGTCAGTTCCTGGTACGAGTGTTACTAATTATACTGAGACTGAAGAGGGTGTTCAGTTTCATGTTGAAGGCGAAGTGGATGCACAGATTACAATCGGATTAAGAGATGATACAAGTTATGAAGTCTTTCTTGACAATGAAAGTGCAGGAGTAATGAAAACAAATTTAAGCGGAAAATTAAATTTGAGTGTTGAACTTTGTCCTGAGTGTGAAGTGTTTGTTAAAGTGGTTGAGTCTTAAGTCAGAAAGGCATATATGGCAAAAAATAAAAGTTTGTATGTATTTGTTTGTAATGAATGCGGACATGAGTCTTCTAAGTGGATGGGGCAATGTCCAATGTGTAAGGCTTGGAACAGCTTTTCGGAAGAGAAGATACCTGAGAAAAGTAAGAAAGTGAATGCAAATACTGGAAGATTGGTGGATAAGCCGATTTTGATTTCTGAGGTTAGTGTTCAAAAAGAAGATCGAATTCTAACAGGAATGAAGGAGTTTGACCGGGTACTAGGCGGAGGTCTTGTACCCGGTTCTCTTACTTTACTAGGTGGGGACCCTGGAATTGGAAAATCCACGTTACTATTACAAGTATGCAAAGAATTATCCGATCGCGCGATTAATGTTTTATATATTTCCGGAGAAGAATCAGCAAAACAAATTAAGATGAGAGCCAATAGAATTGGTGAGTTTAAAAATCACTTCTATTTGTACTGTGAGACGGATATTGAGAGGATTGAAAATCAAATATTACATGAGAAACCTCAGATTGTAATTATTGATTCCATCCAAACAATATCCAATTCTGAATTGGCAGGTGTTCCGGGTAGCGTGTCTCAGGTGCGTGATGCAACCGCTATCTTTTTACAAATTGCAAAACAAAATGATATTAGTATCTTTATTGTTGGGCACGTTACAAAAGAAGGTACTGTTGCAGGTCCAAGAATGCTAGAACATATGGTAGATGCTGTATTATATGTAGAGGGAGATGGGCATACGTCTTATCGAATACTTAGAGGTGTCAAAAATCGTTTTGGCGCGACGAATGAAATAGGTGTATTTGAGATGGGAATGACGGGTCTACAAGAAGTTGAAAATCCATCTGCGTATATGCTTCAAGGGAAACCAGAAAATGCGAGTGGCTCGGTGGTAACGTGTTCGCTAGAGGGAACTAGACCAATTCTGATTGAAGTGCAGGCACTTGTGTGTGACACAAATTTTAATATACCCAGAAGACAAGCAACGGGAACGGATTTTAACAGACTTAATTTATTAATGGCAGTTGTTGAAAAACGTGTTGGAATTAGGCTTTCTCAATCAGATGCATATATTAATGTTGCTGGAGGAATGCGAGTGAATGAGCCAGCAATAGATTTAGCAATGGTACTTGCAATTGTGTCAAGCCATAGGAATATTGTCATTGAACAAACGATGGTCGTATTTGGAGAAGTGGGATTAAGTGGAGAAGTTCGTTCCATTTCGCAAATTCAACCTAGACTATTAGAAGCTAAAAAATTAGGATACTCAACGTGTATGATTCCTAAAAATGCAGAGGTTGGTGTAGAAATTGAAGGTAGCATGAAGATCATTCGGGTGTCTAGTATTATTGAAGCAATTCAATATTTGTAACAAAAGTCAATATAATGTTAAAAAATGGCAATATAATTATAGAACGTATGGGAAAGATGTACTATACTAACATTAGTTTAACGGAAGTTAAACTTGCTAATTAGTAATTCCGGAAGAATTCCCCTTTTACACAAACTGGAAGCCTGAGAACTTGTTCTCAGGCTTCTAGTTTGTATAAAAAAGGCGCATCCTTAATTGTAGATAATAACAGTAATTTTTGGAACAATATACAATATTTAACTCTTGCAAACAACTATGAGTATATGCTATAATTTACTTCGGTGAGTTTGCAAAGCAATACACCATAAGCCATAGGGGAATAGTACAGCGGTAGTGCGGCGGTCTCCAAAACCGTTAACGGGGGTTCGATCCCCTCTTCCCCTGCTAGTAAGCCTTGCAGATGCATTTTTGCAAGACTTTTTTGTATTTGGGGAAAAAAATGTAATAAAGCGTTTGAATAATACTCGTAAAGCAGATATAATAATAGTAGTTCTATTAATAGTCCATTCGGCTGCAGGGGAGCGGTTGTTGATGACAGGAAATCTGCCGACGTTAGGAGGGGTATTTGTGGAAATTGATGATTTAAATGCAAAAGAGCTAGAAGAGCTAAGTTCCTTACCAATGTATAAGGATTTTTATGGTGAGTATCGTTATGGGTTGTTTGGTGCATCTGAACAAATCTATTTAAATATATCCGACAAACAGGTTTCCGGTAGAGGATATATTAAAGAACCAGGGAGTAAGAAAAAAATCGCAGCTGGTGAGTTTTCACTTGATATTAATGACTTCATTGGATTTTTTCCAAAGGAATTTGATGGTAAGACTGTAAGTGCACTTTGTCCCAAATTAATGAATAAGACGTTTGAAATTTATTTTCCGGGATTTTCAGAGTCATTATCGGAATTAAAGAAATATTTCAAACTGTATTTATATGCTCAGAAATTCAGAGAAACATTACCGCAGAAATTGCAGTCTATTTATGCACCGTCTTCTGTGAGTGCAAATAATAGCTATGATAGCGCACCAAGTCAGGATGCTGTTACAGCAGCACTTGCTGCGAAAACAAACCCTGTATCAACCGCAAGGCCTGTGCGTAAAATTCCACAGGGTCATAATTTACATGTTGATAAGCCAGCTAATCCTGAAACACATGTGGCGAATGCAGAGGTAGTTGCAGAAACAAAATTTGAAGAAATTAAGATCGAAGAGGTTAATCGCAAAGAACTACCAATTGAGGAACCAATTATTGATACTTCGTCTATTGTAGAAGAAGTGATTGAAGTTAGTCCAGAGCCAGTTGTTCAAGGCGTGAAAGTTCCTACAAGTGGATCAAAGGAAGCTAATCAGATTTTGGATGATGAGATTCTCGACTTTAAAGGAAAGGTCGAAAAACTTAGAATTATGAAAGAAAGTGGTATTATTTCTGATGATGAGTTTCAAATTATTAGGAAGAAACTTACGAATATATTAGGTTGATTTAGAGAAGCAGAGATGCTTCTCTTTTTTCTAAAAGAACAAAGTTCCTAGAATGGAGGCTATATGGATATTCAATTAGTATATCAAACGCTGGATGTTTTTTTTGCAAATCGAAATACAGCTGGTGCACAGACTTATTTAATCGAAGTATTAGAGCAGTCAAAAAATGGAAATGATAATCACTCAACAATTATGATTTTAAATGAACTAATGGGATTTTACAGAGAAACGAGTCAAAAAGAGAGAGTAATGGAGACTAGCCAAGAGTTATTGGAATGGATGAGTAAGTGTAATCTAGAGGGGACACTTGACTATGCAACTGTGTTACTAAATATTGCAAATGCGTACAGAGGTGTTTTGGAGTTAGAGTTATCATTATCTTATTATAAACAGGTTATTCCAATCTACAATCAAAAATTGAATGAGGATGATTTCTTGTATGCAAGTTTGTATAATAATGTCAGTTTATTGTATCAAGAACTTCATCAATACGAACAGGCATTTTACTATTTGGAGCAAGCTTTAGAGCTGGCAAAGAAGACAACTGGTAAAGAGTTTGAAGTCGCCGTTACCTATACCAATATGGCAGAGACATTATGTAAACTTCATGAAGAATCGAGAGAGGAAAGCTCAGAGACATTAGCAAAAGCAGAGAACTATTCCAAATTGGCAATAGGTATTTTTGAAAAACGCTTTGTATTTGATATGCATTATGCTGCCGCTAGAGCTTCACTAGCAGAGGTTTACTATTTGAAAAAGCAAATGGTATTTGCCAGAAACTGCTTACAGCAAGCAATTTACTGTTTGGAACATTCGGTTGGGAAAACAATTGCTTATGGAAGAATGCAAGACAATTTACTCCAAATTGAAAAAAAAATAGTACTCGATCAACAAGCGTCGAATCAAGGAATAGGAATTTGCTTTAGATATTATGAAATGTATGGAAAAAAAATGATTCATTCACTATTTCGAGAGTATGAGAATGAGATCGCGATTGGATTGATGGGAGAAGGGTCGGATTGTCTTGGGTTTGACGATGAAGTAAGTCGGGATCATGATTTTGGGCCTGGATTTTCAATGTGGGTGCCTGTTGATATCTATTCTAAGATTGGTGATCAATTGGAAATGGAGTATGATAAGCTTCCGAAAACGTTTGAAGGGATGGAGAGGGTTGAAAGTTACTATGCAAAAGGAAGAGTAGGCGTTAGTACGATGGAAGATTATTTTGTTCGAATCATAGGACAATCATCGATACCAACTCAAAATTTGCAATGGCTTGAAATGGATGATTCAAAATTGCGTGCGTTAAGTAGCGGAATGATATTCTTTGATCAATCAGGTCAATTTACTAGGCTTATCCGACAAATAAAATATAAGTATCCAGAAAATTTACGCCTTCGAAAAATTGCCCAAGAATTATTTTCTTTTTCACAAAACGGGCAGTATAATTTTAAACGGGCGATGATACGAAAAGATTCGGCAGCAGCGTTTCTGCATTTAGCGGAAATGATTCGTGCTGCAGCAAAATTAATTTATCTTTTAAATGAGGATTTTGCACCACATGATAAGTGGCTGGTCCGAGGTCTTAGTAATTGTTATTTTGGCTATGAAGTAAAGGAAGATTTAGAACGAATCTTGCAGTTATATCAAGAAAGCGGTAAATCTAACTTAGAAGAAGCAAAAACCTTAGATCGTATTTGTGAACGGATAGAAGTGGTCAGTTCAAAAATTTTATTTGTGCTAGGCGTAAAAAGAATCGTTAGTGAGTACTCAGATCATTACTTGGCAAATTATGGAGTGTATATTATGGAAAAAGTTTTTGAAATAGAGAAAAAAGAGAACATGATTGAAGAAATAATACAGTTAGAGTGGATGGCATTTGATCAAGTTCAGAATGAAGGCGGGAGGGCGCAGTGCCAAAATAATTACCCTACATTTCATATTATGAGAAAAAGTCAATATCTAGAATGGACTCTTGAGATGCTTGAATGTTATAAAAATGATTTTCAAACTTGCTTCCAAGTTGGAAGAAATTTAATTACGGAAAAGTATGCAAGAATGATGGAGTCTACTTCTCCAAGAGAATATGAAAAAATCAAGGATCAATTTGATGAAATACCAGAGGAAAAAGTAAAAATAATTGAAGAAATTGTAAAAATTCAAGTTGGATGGATGGAGGAATTTGCAGCTAAATATCCTACTTTATCAAATGAAGCAAGGGTTATTCATACATATGAAGACCAAGAGTATGAGACTTCCTACGAAACGTATCTTCGAGGAGAGTTATCAACATACTCAGATGAAATGATTGGATTGTATGGTCGTTTCATAGTTCAATTAGTACAAAGAAAAATAAACCTTGCAGAAAAGACAATTCTTAACACTGTTAGGATGTATGGATATGAAAATCTCGATGAAGCAAAAAACGTGAATCTCAGTCGTTCAAATAAGTGGTAATTTCTTGTTTCCAAATCATATAAGCTTCTCCTGTAAGATGTACGCCATCAACAGAATAATCGCAAGGGAGCATTTGTTGGTCATTACAAAAAAGAGGAAATAAGTTCATAAATGTAATGTTTTTTTCAATGCATAGAGCTTCTAGTTCTTTGTTAAGGTTTTGAATATCACGGCTAGGTATAGCAACCTCTTCACCTACTGGTAGGACGCTTTGGACGAAGATTTTACTTGTTGGTAATGCAGTTGTTAATGAATCGAGAACCTGCGAGTAGTTGTCAACAATACACTGGGTGCTTGTCCCTTTCGCCAAGTCGTTAATGCCCATCATAATAAAAATTCTATCGGGATTTGAAGCGATTACAGTATCTAATCGAAGTGCAATGCCTGCTGTGGTATCACTGTCGATTCCGCGATTAATGGCAGAATAATCTGGAAACAGTTCTTGCCATTCGCAACGCTGTGTAATAGAGTCGCCTAAAAAGAGAAGGTCAACATTTTGCGTTTGCATTTCTTCAAAAAGACTTTGCCGTTGAAGGTAGGGAGCTGTTTTGACAAAGGAATGGGAAACAGAACGCTTCTTTGCGACATCAGAAAAGATAGCGCTTTTTTGAAGAAAATATAGGTTTAGTATAACGGATAAACTTAGTATAATTGTGAGAATTATCAGTAGCTTCTTTTTCATACTTAAAGTCCTTTCATGTTGAGTAATACTAAGTATACTATATAATGAAAATGAAGATTGTAAAAGAATGAATTTACAGGGGAAGCTTAGTGACGTAATGGATTAAAATATGCTACCTGTCTTTGAGGGTTGAATAGTAAATATGGTGCTAAGCCACAGTTAAAATCT
>CAZWNX010000006.1:16065-48546 GCA_964635395.1 uncultured Lachnospiraceae bacterium | reverse complement strand
CTTTTCTATTTCGTTACCTTCATTACCACAATTTTTCTATGATCTTTTCCATCAATCATTGAAAACTGATCTGTATTCTTTAAAAATGTGCTTAATTTCGAATAGCCAAAATCTTTAACATCAAAATTCGGAATCTTATTATGAAGTACACGACCTAACTCGCCAAGCTCAATCTGCTGATTCTTACTATTTTGAATACAGGTTTTAATATACTCTAATACCTCAATGGAAGATTCTTTATTTAATGATACATGATGCTTATTATCTTTTTCAATTTTAAACCCCGGAATATCTTCAATAAATTTAGACAATAAACTATAGCCATATTTTCGAACATCGAACTCTGGGTATTTATTAATTAATCGGCTGCCAATTTCACCCAAACCTGTTGGTTTTCCTTTTCCAGCATTTACTGAGATAATATTCTCAATTTCTTTAATCAATGTCTCTTTTGAAAGTTCTTCTAACTCTTCCTGTCCCTCAGGCTCCCCACCATCATAACTATCTTTCAGTGTCTCTTGTTGATAAAGCATTCCTATATCCGTAAATACACTACATCCATTTCGAAAAGCTTGTGGCGTTTTCTTTTCGCCCATACCTATAATATGCATTCCTGACTCTTTGAGACGACTTGCTAAGCGGGTGAAGTCACTGTCACTAGAAACCAAACAAAAACCATCTACGTTTCCAGTGTAGAGAATATCCATCGCATCAATAATCAATGCGGAGTCGGTTGAATTCTTATGCGCAACATTACAAAATTGCTGAATCGGTGTAATTGAAAATTCCTGGAGCTTATCTTTCCACTTTGCAGACTGTGGACTCGTCCAGTCACTATAGATTCTTCTGTATGTGATAATCCAATCATTTTGAATAATTTCATTTATTATGCAAGGTATGTAATCTGCCGAAATATTGTCACCATCAATGAGTAATGCTAATTTTTTACCTGCCATATTGCCCTCTTTTCTTCTCAATTATCTTTTTAACTACATCTACAATCTATTGTACACTTATTATTAATATGATGTATATTATTTATCATACAAAATTTTTCTATAAAGATTGACACAATTGACAAAACATGATATTCTGTGAATGGAATTTTTATTGTTTATTGATTCACATATTTTTGTAAATCATTTCTTCAATAAGATGATTTACAAAAATATGTGATTTTTTTAACTCTAAAAATCAAAAAAAATTTTTTATTTTAAGGAGGTATCTTTTATGAATAAAGGTACAGTAAAATGGTTCAATGCTCAAAAAGGATTTGGTTTCATCACAAGTGACGAAACAAACGAAGACATTTTCGTTCACTTTTCTGGAATCGCATCAGAAGGTTTCAAAACTTTGGAAGACGGACAAGCTGTAACATTTGACACAACTCAAGGTCAAAGAGGATTACAAGCAGTTAACGTTTATCCAGCATAAGCCGAACGATTAAGGACTGTCAACTGACAGTCCTTTTTTATTTGCTCTATATAGACTCATAATATACTTACGAAAACTTACACATTCCGAATTAAGATAATCTCATTTTGAAATCATCATATCCAAATCCCTTAACTATTTTTACGTTCTCACCTTCAAGGATTGCAATACTTGGTAGTTTCATCCCATTAAAGGTATTGTTTTTTACCATGGAATAAATTGCCATATCTTTAAAAACCACCCTGTCACCAATCTTCATTTCATTCTCAAAAGAATAATCCCCAATTACATCCCCCGCTAGGCATGTTGGCCCAGCAAGACGATAGGTATGGGGTAGTTCCCCTTTTTCTTTGGCGCCAAAAATCTCTGGTCGATAAGGCATTTCCAATACGTCTGGCATGTGGCATGCTGCTGATGTATCTAAAATTGCGATTTTCATTCCATTATCAACAATATCTAGTACGGAACTCACCAAGTATCCAGCATTTAATGCAACTGCTTCTCCTGGCTCTATATAAATCTCAATATTGTATGTCTCTTTCAATCTCTGAATCAAAGAAATTAGACGTTCCACTTGGTAATCATCTCGCGTAATGTGGTGCCCTCCACCAAGATTTAACCATTTTAAATTATGTAAGTATCTTCCAAAATCTCGTTCAAACACTTCCAACGTTGTTTCTAGTGCATCCACATTTTGCTCGCATAGGGTATGAAAATGAAGCCCTGATAAACCATCTAGCATATCACCACGAAAATTCTCAATTGTAACACCCATTCTAGAAAATGGAGCGCAAGGATCATAAATTGCATGTCCACTCTGTGTGGAACACTGTGGATTTACACGAATTCCGTACTCTTTCGGATACTTCATTGCAAGTGGTTTATACGTTTCCCATTGGGTAAAGGAGTTAAATACTATATGATCACAGATCTCCAGAATTTCTGGCATCTCTTCCTCACGATATGCTGCTGCATACACATGATTCTCGAGATTCATTTCTTCTCGTCCCAATTTCGCCTCATATAATCCACTTGCTGTCGTTCCAGCTAAATACGTTCCAATCAGTGGGTAAAGTGAAAACATCGAAAAACACTTTTGCGCAAGCAAAATTTTACATCCACTTTGGTCTGCTACGTTTTTTAAACACTCTAGATTTTTTACTAGTTTTTCAAGGTCAATTACATATGCCGGTGTTTCCATTGTCTGTATTGTCATATTTTTCCCACTCTTATATATAAATTAGTCAACCATTGTTGGATTAAAATCCTCTTCCCAAGGAAGTCCCCATAGATTAAGTGCTTCCATAAATGGATCTGGATCAAACTCTTCAATATTATAAACGCCTGGCTTTTCCCATGTTCCATTCATAATCATCATTGCACCAATCATAGCCGGAACTCCTGTTGTATAGCTAATTGCCTGTGAACCAACTTCCTTGAAACACTCTTTGTGATCACAAATATTATATACATAGTATACTTTATCTTGACCATCCTTTTTCCCTTTATAGATACATCCAATATTTGTTTTTCCAACCGTTCTTGGACCAAGGCTCGCCGGGTCTGGTAAAACTGCTTTCAAAAACTGAAGCGGAACAATTTCTTTTCCCTCATATAAAATTGGTTCAATAGATGTCATTCCTACGTTTTCCAAGCACTTCAAATGTGTCAAATAACTTTGTCCAAAGGTCATAAAGAAGCGTATCCGCTTAATCCCTGGCATATTTAGAGCCAATGATTCGATTTCCTCATGATGCAGTAAATACATATCTTTCATTCCAACGCCTTTGAAATCATATTCTTTCTTAATTTCCATCGGTTTCGTTTCAATCCATTGTCCATTTTCCCAATAACTTCCATTGGCACTCACTTCACGGATATTGATTTCCGGATTAAAGTTTGTCGCAAACGGATACCCATGATCTCCTCCATTACAGTCCAAAATATCAATATATTCAATTTCATCAAAGTAATGTTTTAATGCATAGGCACTAAATACCCCTGTCACTCCAGGATCAAATCCACTTCCTAAAAGAGCCATAATTCCCGCTTTTTCAAAACGTTCACGATAATCCCATTGCCATTTATATTCAAACTTCGCCGTATCAATCGGTTCATAATTCGCCGTATCCACATAATGTGTTTTGGTCTGAAGACATGCTTCCATAATGGTTAGATCTTGATACGGAAGTGCAAGGTTTAGTACTAATTTTGGTTGAAAAGCCTGAATCAATGCAACTAATTCCTCTACCTGATCTGCGTCTACCTGGGCCGTATGAATAATCGTTTTTGTTTTACCTTCTAATTCCTCTTTGATTGCATCACATTTGCTCTTTGTCCTGCTTGCAATCATAATTTCCTCAAATACCTCACTATTTTGACAACATTTATGAATTGCAACTCTTGCAACTCCTCCACATCCGATAATCAACGCTTTTTTCATCTTTTTCCTCCATTTTGTTTATGGTAATAGTTCTTTATTCTAATATTGCTAACAATAATTCTCTCAATACTTTACACGCCATCGCAGTGGATGCTCCTGTGGAATCATACACGGGTGACAATTCATTGATATCCAATCCCACAATCTGAAGAGAAGATACTTTCATGATTGCCTCTAACAGCTGAGTGAAATTAACACCTCCTGCTTCTGGTGTTCCTGTTCCTGGAAATACTCCTGGATCAAGAATATCTAGGTCTAGCGTAAAGTATACTGGGTGTCCCTGGCACTTCTTGAGCGCAAATTCTAAACTTGTAAAATCAAATTTATTTAGAAACGTATGGGACTTTGCCCATTCAAATTCGCTCTTTTCACCACTCCTTATTCCAAACTGGAAGATCTTGCCATCTCCCACTAGGTCCCATGCTCTTCGAATTACAGTTGCATGGGATAATGTTTCACCCAAATAATCTTCCCTCAAATCACAATGTGCATCAAAATGAATAATTCGTAAATCTTCATAATATTTGTATGCCGCTTCAATTCCTCCCAAAGTAACTAAATGTTCGCCACCAATCATACAGGGAATTTTTTTGTTTTGTAGCACATCTTCATAGGCAGATCGAATAGAGTTTATTGCTTTTTGAGAATTCCCAAAAGCAAGCTCAAGATCTCCCCCATCAAATACCTTGTAATCCAGTAAATCTTTGTTTTGATAAGGACTATAGGTTTCAATTCCAAAACTCTCACTGCGCATAGATTTTGATGCAAATCTCGTTCCTGGTCGAAAAGATGTTGTAGAATCAAATGGTGCTCCAAATAAGACAATTTCGGCATCTTCGTAACTCGAATCGCATCCAATAAACGGCTCAATTTTATTATTCCACATCTTCTAACAACTCCTCCACATAATTTGGCAATGCAAATGCTCCTACATGTAATTGGGTATTATAGTACTTCGTTTTAATGTTCCGTTCTTTCCAACGCTTTGAATCAAAATCCGTTACTGGATGGTACTTTTTGGATGAAAAACCAAATAACCAATGTCCCGAAGGATACGTTGGAATATGCGCCTGATAAACTCGACTGATGTCAAAACTCTCCACAATTCTCTTATGCGCTCTTTGCATTGCCAGGGCATCTTCTTTGTAAAAAGGGCTTTCATGTTGATTAACAACAATTCCATCTTCCTTTAACGCCTTATAGCAATTTCCATAAAACTCTTTTGTAAAAAGTCCTTCACCTGGTCCAAATGGATCTGTTGAATCTACAATGATCAAATCATACTCCTGATTTTTGTTGCGTATGAATTTCAGTCCATCCTGAAAATATAAATTCACTCGTTCATCATCAAACTTACAGGCTGTTTGTGGTAAAAACTGTTTACAAACCTTTACAACCTCTTCATCAATCTCAACCATATCAATTCTTTCAATTTCCGGGTAAGCACTGAGTTCACGAATTACTCCCCCATCTCCAGCACCAATCACCAATACATGTTTTACATTGGGATGCACTGACATCGGAACATGTACAATCATCTCATGATAGATGAATTCATCTTTTTCCGTTAACATCATAAACCCATCAAGAGTTAAAAATCTTCCAAATTCCTGGGATTCAAATACATCAATCCTTTGGTACTCACTTTGTAAACTGCATAATTGCTTATCTACCTTAATTGAAAAATTCACATCTTTCGTATGTTGTTCAGTAAACCATAATTCCATCTCTACTCCCATCTGCACAAATTATCTCATGCCACTATCCGTCTATAAAATATCATAGAACAGGTTTTTGCCTAATAACATTGAGTCGATTGACTTCTTTATCTTCTGGTCCTGTTAAAAAGCAACCTTTCTCTTTAGCATATGCAATATAGTCTAAAATATCTTTGGTAATTCGCTCGCCAGGTGCTAGTATTGGTATTCCAGGTGGGTAACACATAACAAACTCTGCACATATTCGCTTTGCGCTCTCTTCAATAGGAAGGGACTGCTTTTCACCATAAAATGCATCCTTCGGAGACATTGCTACTTTGGGATTGATATACTCATAAGCCAGCATATCTCCTCGTTCCTTTTTAAATCTCCTTCGAATCTCAGCCAAAGCGCTAACAAGTCTCTCAATATCTCGTTCACGATCTCCTACTGATATATATGCCAAGATATTCCCTATATCTCCAAACTCAATCTGAATATCATATTCGTCTCGAAGCAAATCATACACTTCAATTCCAGCTAATCCCACATCCAATGTAAAGACGGATAATTTGGTTGCATCAAAATCATAGATACTATCACGATTAATCAATTCTGTGGAGTATGCATAATAGTCCCCAATCTGATTGATTTCATCTCTTGCATATTGAGCAAGTTCCCGAACACGTTCAAAGGTTTTTGCTCCATTGATTGCAAGATTTTTCCTAGAAATGTCAAGGCTTGAAAGTAATAAATAACTTCCGCTTGTAGTTTGCGTCAAATTAATAATCTGCCTTACATAATCTGGATTCACATCATTGCCAACTAATAAAAATGAACTTTGAGTCAGACTTCCACCCGATTTGTGCATGCTTACAGCTGCCATATCTGCACCTGCCTCCATGGCCGATACTGGGAGATTGGAATCAAAGTAAAAATGAGTTCCATGCGCTTCATCTGCAAGTACAAGCATACCGTGTTGGTGGGCTAATGTTACAATCCCAAATAAATCCGAGCAAATACCATAATAGGTTGGATTGTTTACTAGAACTGCCTTCGCGTCTGGATTAGCCAATATCACTTTTTCAAGTTCCGCCAATGACATACCTAAAGAAATTCCTAATTTCTTATCCACTTGTGGGTTCACATAAATCGGAATTGCTCCGCTTAATATTAAAGCATTAATCGCACTTCTATGTACATTCCTTGGTAAAATAATTTTGTCTCCCTGCTTGCATGCCGACAAAATCATTGTCTGAACAGCAGACGTCGTTCCACCAACCATGAAAAAGGCATTTTTTGAACCAAATGCATCTGCTGCTAATGCTTCTGCTGTCGCAATTACAGATACAGGATGACATAGATTGTCTAGCGGCTTCATGGAGTTCACATCTAGTGCCATACATTTATCCCCTAGAAAATCCGTTAATTCTTTATTCCCTTTTCCTCTTTTATGTCCTGGAACATCAAATGGAACAACTCTCTCTTTTTCAAAGCGCTTAAGCGCTTCGTAGATTGGCATCTGATTTTGATCTAATTTCAATGTTTGCCTCCAAAAGCGTAGCTCAAAAAATATTGCTTCCGCTAAATATTTCAATCATTTCCTGTCTTAGGTTATTGGTAATGTCTAATCTGGTTTTTGGTGGTAATTCATAGACATCCGTTTTAAATAAGTAATTTTGTAAATCAATTTCTTTAATCAACATTTTCGTATGAAAAATATTTGACTGATACATATTTACATCAATTGCGTCATATTTTTTCAACCGTTCATCCGATATATAATCTTGAATGGAGGCAATTTTGTGATCAATAAACAATTTTTTACCATCCATTGCTCTCGTAAACCCTCGCACTCGGTAGTCCATCGTGATGATATCCGAATCAAAGCTTCCTATCAAATAGTCAAGCGTTGATAGCGGCGTAATCTCTCCACATGTTGCAACATCAATATCCACACGAAACGTGGCAAGACAAGTATCTGGATGATATTCTGGATAGGTATGAACTGTGACATGGCTCTTATCAAGATGCGCAACTGTCAGATCGTTTTTTGCCATCAATTCTTTTGCAAATTCCTTGCTTCTTGCACCAAACATTTGCTCTTCTGCTAAAAGGATTGTAACACTCGCTCCCTGTGGCTCATAATCCTGCTTAGATACATTTAAAACATGAGCACCAATCATATCCGTAATATTACAAAGTATATTGACCAAACGATCAGAATTATACTGTTCATCGATATACGCAATATAATCTTGCTGTTCACGTTGTGTTTTTGCATAACAAACATCATATATATTGAAACTCAATGATTTTGTTAAATTATTAAATCCATACAGTGTTAACTTATTGTTCATATCCATCCTCTTTTCATGATTGCTTCTACAATTATTTTTGAACGCAAAAAAGAACCCATTGTAATTTGTTGTTCTCTATCATTACACTTGGATTCTTCTACTATTTGTATGATTTAATTTGAATTCGCATTCGCATCTTAATTTTCCAATATAGCGTTTTAGAGTCTATATAGCAAGAATTACTTTTACTACTCTTATCGATTTTTCACAAGTGTGATATGCACTAGGCACACGGTTGTATAGTCACCAACTCCATATCAGAATCCTGATTTTCTGACACCAACTTATAAAATTCATATGACGAAAAGTTAATAAATTCCCACAAAAGTCTCTAATCGCTTTTGCCAAAACTGATTATATAATATTTGATTTAGGAAAGTCAATCCTTATTTACTACTTTTTATAAAAAGGAGCGATATCCTTTGTAGACTCTTTTCCAAAAGCTGTATCCATGCTAACAACATTCAATCCAATTTCCTTTAAATATGGACGCGCCGCACTTCCAATTTCCTGGAATAAATCGCCTTCTAGTTCTTGATGTTTTACAACAATCAAAAACGTCTGTTCCTCATTCTTAACCATCATTTGAATATACGCTTCTTCAACAGAATCATGTTTCTGCAATACTTCTTTCACAGTATCCATTAAGTCCGTTGGATATATTTTAGGTAAACCCAAATGAATTCCTTCACCTGTAGGCAGTTGGTTATCTTTTTTTCTTGCATCACTCACTTGCTTGATTCGTTCCATAATTTCTTTTGTAAATAAAAGGTTCACCCCAAATGGATCAATTACAAATCCTTCGCATTCACCGTCTCCTTCAAGCAACATTTTTGCATAGGTATCAAAATTGATAATCAGTGTTTTTTGGTCTTCGTTGTTTTTCCATTTTGTAAGTTCATACCAGTCCGTAAATGCAGGCAAAAATTTTTGTTTATTTGCATTTTCCAAAACAAATATTTTAACGCTTGTGTTTTCTTTTAATACCACATCCTCACCCACTGAATCAGATGTATTTTCTACGGATACCGGTGCTAATAGCCTTGCATTTAAAAGTTCATCAATCATTGCATTTTGTGCGTTAATTGTTTTTTGTTCTTGCATTATCTTAATTGCTTTAACCAATTCGGGATTTGTAACGGGTTTATTGTTTGTTTGCATAATTCCTCCATAAAAATATATTCATTTTTATAACACATCGTACTTATCTCAACCAAATTATTATAACAATCTTTAACATATTTATCCATCTTTTTCTTTTGAGATATTTTCTTTCTCGACTCCCTACAAGACCCCTTTATGCCAGATTGCCTTTTCCGATACTGGATGATATACTAACCCCATAAATCAATTTATGAAAGGAGATCCTTATTTATGCTAAAAGATTTTAAAGAATTTGCTCTAAAAGGAAATGTTATGGATTTGGCTATTGGTGTTATTATTGGAGGTGCTTTTGGAAAAATCGTAACATCTTTGGTAAATGACATCATTATGCCCCTACTCGGAATGCTTACCGGTGGAATTAGTTTTAGCGATTTGAAAATCGTTCTCTCACCTGCTGAGGGCGAAATCGCAGAAGTCGCACTATGCTATGGTAATTTCATTCAAACAACCATTGACTTTGTTATTATTGCTTTTTGTATCTTTATGATTGTCAAAATCCTCACTAAATTTACAAAGAAAAAAGAAGAAAAAGCCGCAGATCCAAAACCAAGCAATGAAGAGGTATTACTTACTGAAATACGTGATTTATTGAAAAACCAAAGCCCATCTTAAGATGGGCTTTTCAAATCTAATATGCAAATACTTTGTTTCTTCCAGTTCTTTTTGCCTCATAAAGTGCTTTGTCAGCAAACTTCATCAAATCATCTTGAAGGTAGTCATTATCCACGGTTCCCGTTGCTACTCCAATCGATACTGTAACGACTTTTCCAATTTGAGATTTAGAATGCGGAACTCCTAAACGCTCCACTGCCATTCTTACACGCTCACCAACATCCAAGGCGGCATTCATACTTGCACCCGGTAATAAACACACAAATTCTTCCCCACCCCATCTTGCCACGAAATCTTCCTTACGTCGTAATGTTGTTTTAATAACCTGCGCAACGCGCTTTAAGCATACATCGCCTTCTAAATGTCCATAGGTGTCATTAAACTTCTTGAAATAGTCAATGTCAATCATTAATACTGATAGTTCTGTGTCGTTTTGCTTTGCACTATTAAGTGCAGCCTTTAACACTTCATCATATTTTCTCCGATTCGGAATTTTAGTTAACGTATCTATTGTACTATTCTCCTTCAATGCTTCCATTCGCTTTTGAGAAAGTAAATAATTTTTTACCTTTGCTTTTACAACTGGAATGCTAAATGGCTTAACAATATAGTCTATTGCTCCTAACTTAAGTCCATATTCCTCATTTTCAGGATCACTCATGGCAGTCAGAAAGATAACCGGAATATCTTTTGTATCTGGATCATTTCTCAAATGAACAAACACTTCATATCCATTGATTTCAGGCATCATTATATCTAACAAAATCAAATCTGGGCGCTCCTTTGACTGAGCAATTTGGATTGCTTTTAACCCTCCATCAGCAATGCTTATTTCATAGTCTTCTTCTAAAGAAGCCGCAAGAATTTTAATATTCATCTGAACGTCGTCAACAATCAAAATTCTCTGCTTTCCATCTTCTTTATGATTATTCGATAGCACTTCAACCTGCTCGGTTTTCAACATAGGAATTAGTACTTCGTGCTTTTGTAATAGATATTGCAATTTCATTTTATCAATTGGTTTTGCCAAATACTCATCAATTCCTGACTGTATTCCTGCTGCTATGTCATTTCCACTCGTCTTTGAATACATTGCAATAATCGTCGTTGACTTATCTGAAGCATCTTCATTGATTTTCTTAATATTACGAATGGTTCTTGTCACTTCAAATATGTCTATGCCCGGAATACTGTAATCAATAAAGATGAGTTTGTAATCTTTTTCTTTAGCAAGTTCAATTGCTTTATTGCCAGTAGTCGCCACATCGCACTCAATTCCTCTTTTCGCAAGGTAGGTACTTAGGAATTTATAGTTTAATTCATTACTTTCTGCAATCAGAACTTTTCCACTACCAATAAATGGAATATTAGAAATACTTGCATCTTGATCAGACTGATTTTGATTGTTTGCCTGTTCTTCGATCATTTTGTCTGGCAAGTGATTCACAATTGTAAGAAGCATCTCATGTTTTCTATATGGCCATGTAATTTTATCTGTAAATTCAAATCCACCTTGGCTATTATAATTCCACGCCGAAGCTTTATTTGCTAAAAACAAAATCGGGATATTCTTTGTTGAAGAAATGGTTTTTAGCGCTGCAAGCAGATCATAGGGCTTAAGATCCGACAGTTCTTCCGAAATCAAAACCATAGCATAGGGCTTTCGTTCTTCACTCATACTCATCAATTCGACAAGTGCCTTGTTTCCACTAGCAACAATTGTTGGCAAAGCGCCCATCTGTTTAAGATATGCCTCAACCACTCTACTATTTTCTGAATTCGGGTCAATAATCATAATTGGTACCTCATTCAACAAAATCTTTGGTAGCTCATCTCCCATTTCAATATTATTATTCTTTTCTAACATAAGCGTTACTATAAACTTTGAACCATACCCTTCTTCACTATCGACCTCAATTGTTCCACCCATTCTTGCTACAATATCTTGCGCAATTGATAAACCTAGTCCATTACCACCAAAACGCCTACTTGTTGAACCGTCTCCTTGTAAAAATGGTTGGAAAAGAGCTTTCTGAGCTTCTTTAGAAATTCCAATTCCGGTGTCACTAAGTTCAATTAACACTTTAATTTTATGATCCACTACTTCTTCCTGACGAACCCGCAAAAAAATACTCCCTTGTTGAGTGAATTTCACTGCGTTACTAAGCAAGTTTGTTACAACCTGTTTGATTCTAATTGGATCGCCTAGTACATTCTGGGTCATATTGGTATCAATAAATAAATTAAGGTAGATATTTTTATCCTTTGCTTCGGCCGTAAATGGAACCATAGCATCTTCTATTAGCTCATAAAAATCAAACGGGATCGTTTCTAAAACAAATTTACCGCTCTCTATTTTTGAAAAGTCAAGGATGTCACTGATTACTGTTTCTAAGTAATGTGCTGATATCTCAATATTTCTTAAATACTCTTTCTGTGCAGAATCCAGTCTTGTATTTGCTAGTAACTGTAGGAATCCAGAGATCCCATTCATTGGTGTTCGCATTTCATGGGATATGTTTGCCAAAAATTGATGTTTTACAACAATTGCAGATTGTGAATTTTCTTTGGCTTCAACGGTAAACTTTTCCATTTCCTTTTGCTCAGATAAATCTGAAATCAGACCAATCAGACCAATGATTTGCTTTTCTTCATTGTATAACGGAAATCGTTCTTCTTTCACAAAGATTGTTTCCCCGTTTACCAATGTTACTGTATCTTCTACTGTGAAATTAGACTTTTTAGCAAATAACTCCATTTCTTTTTCTTTACGCTTTTCAAGTTCTTTTTCATCAAGAAAAAAGTCGTCATCTTTCTTACCAATCATATCTTCACTTTTTTGTCCAAAATACTCCTTGGCATAGTTCACATTTACTCCAATATACTCAAGTTGAAGGTTTTTCATATAGAACATGCTTGGAATTTGGTCTACAATCTGTTGGTAGAAATGACTTTGAGCAACCATTTGACCCTTCAACTCCTGTTGCTTAGAAAGGTCTTTAATCATCACAAAAATACATCGACTATTGTCATATTCACCCAACCACACTTTGCTCTTTGAAGCAAGTAAACTCTTATCTTTCTTTACAAGAAAGCTATTAAATGATTCTTGCGTCCCTTTAAAGATTCCTTCCAAATATTCAGAAACCTCAAGTTTATTTTCTTGAGAATAGATATCCAAAATGCCTTTCTTTAAAAGTTCATCCTCTGAAAATCCAAGTTTGTTGATAGTAACTTGATTCACTTGAATGAATTTCCCCTTTTCATTCGCAATCAAAACTAAATCATCTAAAGATTCTATAAATAGTTTCAATGTGTCTCTTAACTCGCCCATCTTTCCTCCGCCTAGTCATTATTCAAATAGTCCCACTGTATCAACCACTTCTTGAACATATATAATTCCCTTACCCGGTTCATCGATCTTTAAAGCACTCTTGATTTCCTGAACAATTTTTGGAGTTGTCTCTTTCTTAGATAAAATCATCACCATCTCTTTCTCAGGTTCAATCTCCATCGAAAAGACTTTACTCGTTTCATGTATTCCACTTCCTCTTGCATTTAAGACGGTTGCACCCTTTGAACCAGCCCTGATACCGGCTTCAACAACTGCTTCTCCATTCCCTTTTTCAACTATTACAGTGATTGAATTATAATCTGACATTTGATTCTTCTCCTTGGCTCTTTGCACCATCTCTTGTTCAACAACAACTTCCCGTTCCCGACTGATTAGCCCTTCCACACTCGCTATTTTGGTGGTAAATCCAATTCCCTTATGCTTCTCGCTCATATGAAAATGATCCTTCAATAAACGCAAAACACGTTCAATACGCGTCTTTTCACCTACCATGACAATCATTTCCTTACGAAGTTCGCAAATTCCCAAAAAAGTTAAAAAGCGGTTGCATACAGTTCCCCTTGCCATTATAACTGTTCCACCAGAAATACCATGCTCTTTAGCAAAATGAAGAACCTTCGTTCCTTGACCACTATTCACAATAACTGTTAGAAGTAAGTCCTGCCTATTATGATTTTCCATTGCTTCGCTTTTTCCTTTCCGAGCTAACTTTATATAGGATACCTAAAATCTGTAGTGCAATTAGCGGAGTCAGTGCAACCATTGCAATCATTCCAAATCCATCGATTGCATTATGGGATTCTTCACTTGCTCTAGTGATTCCCTGCATGAATGCTAGTATAAAGGTCGCTGTCATTGGACCACTCGCCACACCTCCTGAGTCAAATGCGATACCTACAAATAGTTTTGGGGAGTAAAACGTCAATGCAATTGCAATCATATATCCAGGTAATAGATAATGCCATAGTTGAATCTGTGGAACCATAATTCGAATTACAGAAAGCGCCACGGCAATTCCAACCCCGATCGCCATTGTAGATACTACAACACTCTTTTTCACATAACCACTTGTAACATCCTCAATTTGATTCGTCAATACATACACTGCTGGCTCTGCTAAAATTGTTACAACCCCTAACAAAAATCCAATCATTACAATAATCTCTGGAATCTCTAGCTGAATTAGTTTTTGTCCGATTAATTCCCCCACTAGCATAAATCCTGAATTAACACCCGTAAGAAAGAAAACCAAACCAATCCACGTGAATAGTATCCCTACAATCGTTTTTCTAAACGCCTGTTTATGCAAGGTCCTACTTTTCCATTGAATAAACATAAATATTACCACAATTGGAAATAACGCAATTGCAACTTCCTTCAAGAATACTAAAAAGCGCTCACCAATACGCACCGAATCTTTTGTCGTTTCCAAAACGCTAGGTAGAACTGCACTCATTTCATTGTATCGAATGAGCAACCCCAATAATAGAACTCCCAAAATAGCGCCTGTGGATACAATTGCAACTAACCCGAAGCTATCCTTTTCAGATGATTTTCGATCTTTTTTCAAAGATGAAATACCTGTAGCAATTGCAAGCATAAACGGAACTGTCATTGCCCCCGTAGTTGCCCCTGATGCATCAAATGCAATTGCCAATATATCTTTTGAAGACAAACAAGCTATCAAAAAAATAATTCCATACACAACAAGCAATATAATATAGAGTGGCAAATTATAAGTAATTCTAAGCAACCCAACTACCAACAGCACTGCAATTCCGATAGATACAGCTATGATGATCGCGTATTTAGAAATCGTTCCAGCCATTACCAAATCTACTTCAGCCGCCAGAATATGTAAGTCTGGTTCAGCTATTGAGACAAAAAAACCTAAAATCAGACCAAATAACAATACCATACTAAGTTTATTTTTTTTGGCAATATAGGAACCAGCCATATTACCAATTGGTGTAATCCCAATATCCACACCAATCAAAAAGATTGCTAATCCAAACGTAACCAATAAAATACCAACAATAAATTTCCACACTACTTCCGACTCTAATGGCGCAATTGTAAAATTGAGCAAGAATACCAGCATTGAAATTGGCAGTACTGCACCTAACACTTCCTTCACTTTAATCCATAGTATATTCAATTTACATGTCCTTTCGTCTATTGTAGCTTATTCCACTGTAAAACATTATATCATACGCCTAATTCTACATAAACCTTTTTGTTTTACATTTTACGTTTCACATTTTTTAATTGTATGACAAATCATCGTCATGTATAATAATAATCAGATAAATCAATGTGTAGGCAAACCAATGAGGAGGGGCACTATGTCAGAAAAAGAAACCGTTATTTCACTTCGTCACTTATGTAAGTACTACGGAAAACACATGGGCATTGAAGATGTAACATTGGATGTATCACAGGGTGATATTTTTGGCTTTATTGGTCCTAATGGAGCCGGCAAATCAACTGCAATCAGGACAACAATGGGCCTTATCCATAAAACATCTGGTTCTGCCACCGTTTTTGGTTTGGATTGTCAAACACAGGGACAAATCCTTCGACAAAGGGTCGGGTATATGCCTTCCGAAATCTTTTATTATGACCATATGAAAGTTCGCGATTTGCTATCTTACTCTGCATCCTTTTATCAGAATTCCAAAAAAGGTCGTATATCGGAGCTATGCGAATTACTTGATTTAGACCCTTCTCGTAAGATTGAAGATCTTAGTTTTGGTAATCGCAAAAAGGTAGGTATTATTCAGTGTCTAGTACACGAACCGGATCTCATCATTTTAGACGAACCCACAAGCGGTCTTGATCCACTTATTCAACAACGCTTTTTTCAACTTTTGAAAGACGAAAACAAAAAGGGAACTACAATCCTTTTATCTTCGCACATTTTGCCCGAAGTTCAAAAACTATGTAATCGCGTAGGTATTATCAAGAACGGGACAATGGTAAGTATCGATAACATGTCTTCAATACTATCTACGTCCTACAAAAAGGTGAGTTTCGAATACAAAGACACACCGCAGGCTCCACCTGATCTTTTAGATGGCATTGGCAACCTTGAAATCAACTCAAAAGAAGTGAAGTTTTTGTATCGCGGCAATATCAGTGAATTGCTTGCTTATGCAAGCACACAGGCTTTGGCAAATATTTGGATTGAAGATCCAAGTCTTGAAGAAATATTTCTTCATTTCTATGATAACCAAACAAACATCGATCATTGAGGAGGGTATTCATGAATCAATTACAGTTTGAAATTCGATTGGCTAAAAAATCTTATTTTTACTTTACTCTTTCAATGTTTGCTATCTACTTTTTTACCATGTCACTCTTTACAAGTTTTTCAAAAGATGCGCTTTTACTGAAGCAAATTATTGATAATCTCCCCGAAAAACTCCAAATGGCATTGGGATTTTCACAGGCGGATTTATCGGATGTACATGGTTATATGAGTTTTGTGTTGAATTATTGCCAATTGATTGGGAGTATTTTTGCGATGCAAATGATTGTTCAGATTCTATCTCAGGAAACCCGCTCTAGATGTGGCGATTTTCTATTCACACGTCCCGTAAAACGTGTTCAGATATTTTTTGTTAAATGGCTGTCCGTATGTTTGCTTTGCTTCTTTCAAAATGTACTTCTATTTGTCCTTTATTGGATTGCGCTATACATCTTAAATCTGAGCTCTTTAGTATCCATAAATAAATTTAGCGGTCTATGGATTTCCACCTTTTTACTGCAACTATTTTTTATTGGTTTTGGATCACTTGTCGCCACCATACCAAAGAAAATCAAAACAGTACTTCCCATTTCAGTCGCAACGATTCTGTTTTTTTTCATCATCCAAACGATTCAACAATCCACAAATGACCCGGTTCTAAAATATCTATCACCATTCTCATACTTTAAACCCGATTATTTTTTGGTGCACGAACGCTACTATTCACCATTTTTCCTTATAACTGCTCTATCCTGTATTCTATTTACTGCTTTCGCTCTGATCCTATATCAAAAAAGAGATTTACCCAATGTGTCTTAAACCTGTCACCCTGCCATTGAAAGGATGTGGTTCATACTATGGAATTATTTATTCAAGAATTGCGAATTCGCCTAAAATCATTTGTTATCTGGTGCCTTGGCATAAGTTTTCTGATTATTGCAGGCATGACAAAATATTCAGCCTTCAAAAAAACAGGGGATGATATTAATGCACTATTCATGTCCATACCCGAAAGTATGCGTTCCCTTTTTGGACTAACGGATGGTACGGATTTAACGAACGCACTATCTTTTTATGCCATATTTTATCTGTACTTCCTACTTTTTTCTTCGATTTTTGCTACGATTCTAGGAGCAACTTTACTGACTCAGGAAGAACAAAATAAAACAGCTGACTTTTTATATACAAGAACCCTTTCAAGAACACGGATTTTTATTACAAAACTCTTATCCGCAGTTCTTCTCCTTCTCATTTTTAATTGTATCATTTTTGGAGTCTCTTTCCTCTTACTTTCACAATATGTAGATGCAGATATTCTTCTAACGGCAATTCTGTTTGTAAGTTTGTCCCTCATGATTATACAAACTCTGTTTTTTAGTGTTTCACTATGCCTTTCAACCATTATCAAGGTACCTAAAACCGCTCTTTCCATTTCAACAAGCCTTACATTGTTTTTCTTTTTCGTGAAAATCATTATAGAACTAAACCACCAACTAGATCTTTCTTTTGCAATTTCACCGTTTCAGTTTTTTGAAGCAAAGGATTTGATTTTTACAAATTCACTTTCGATAAACTATCTTGTCTTTAGCATTTTAATAATTGTTGTTTCCATTATTCTTGCGTCTATTTTTCACAATAAAAGGGATCTTCGTTCCTGATTCAAAAAGATAAAAGAGTTATGCAATAAGACCCATTGCATAACTCTTTTACGTTATTCTCAACCTTCAAATTGTGCAGCCACAAGATGAAGCGCTCCATACTTTTCCCTTAACTTAGGTTTTTCTATTTTTCCAGTTGGATTACGAAGTACAACGTCAAAAATAATCTTTTTCGGGCGTTTATACCTTGGTAATTCTAGACAAAAATGCTCAATATCTTCCTGCGTGCATATTGTATCTGGTTTAATCTCAATGATTGCTGCAGCAATTTCTCCCTGCCTTTTATCTGGTAAGCCAATCACTGCGACATCTTTTATTGCTGGATGATTTCTCAAATAATCCTCTATTTGAACTGGATAGATATTCTCTCCACCACTAATAATAACATCTTTCTTACGATCTACCAGGTAGATAAAACCATCTTCATCCATTCTTGCCATGTCTCCAGTATACAGCCACCCCTCAGAATCAAGAACAGCATTGGTTGCTTCTTGATCTTTATAATAGCATTTCATAACACCAGGTCCTTTTACTGCCAATTCTCCAACTTCACCCTGCGCAACTTCTACGCGATTCTCATCCGTAATCTTTACTTCCCATTGATATCCTGGAATTCCGATTGCACCTACTTTAGTAATATTATCAACACCTAAATGAACGCAACCAGGCCCCATGGATTCACTTAATCCATAATTGGTATCATACTGATGATTTGGAAAATGTTTCTTCCAACGCTCAATCAGACTTGGTGGAACTGGCTGAGCACCAATATGCATTAGCCTCCATTGATCCAAGTTATAATCTGCAAGATTGATATCTCCACTATCAATTGCATCTAAGATATCCTGCGCCCATGGCACTAGTAACCACACAATTGTTATTTGCTCATTGGATACCGTCTTCAAAATCCAATCCGGTCTTATTCCACGAAGTAACACAGCTTTACTTCCAGCCATCAAGCTTCCAAACCAATGCATCTTGGCACCCGTATGATAGAGTGGCGGAATGCACAGAAAGTTATCCTGTCTATTTTGACCATGGTGGTAGTACTCTGTATAAACGGAAGACATTAAACTTTCATGCGAATGCAAAATAGCCTTTGGAAACCCTGTTGTTCCAGACGAAAAGTAAATTGCCGCATAATCACTTGGTAGAATCTCTACATTTGGATCTTCGGATGAACAGTTTGAAGTGACACGATCATAATTTTCTGCAAATGAAGGCCTGTTCTCGCCTGCAAAAAGAAGCATTTTCACTTTCTCCATTTGACTATAATTTGTTTCCACACGTCCTATAAATTCCGGACCAAAAATTAATACAGAAGCATCTGCAAGTTCTAGACAGTACTCAATTTCTTCTGCTGTATATCGGAAATTGAGAGGTACAACAATGGCTCCTGCCTTTAATACACCAAAATAAATTGGCAACCACTCCAGGCAATTCATGAGCAGTATGGCAACTTTATCCCCTTTACCAATTCCACGTTTTATCAAAAAATTGGACATGCGATTTGCTTTTTCTTCAAACACATTCCACGTCATATCACGGCGATATTCACCTGCCGGATTATTTTCAATTAATTCATATTCTTTCCATATTATATTATGGCTATCTTGTAAATCTAAATTGATTTCTGTTAATGCGATTTCATCTCCATACTTCTTGGCGTTTCGGGATAATAAATCAGTTATAATCATCATGTCCTCTTTCCATACATTTATATCTGCATTCATAAAACTCTTTATTACTCATAACCTTAGTTATTATAGTCCACTTTTTATTCTACGTCAATTTGGGAATCAACGTTTTTTTGTGGAAGAACTACTAGTACAGCAAGCGTAATTAGGCAGCTACAAGTATAAATTACAATCTTGGCTATATTGTTTTCTAATAGACCTTCAAATTGTTTTGGAAGTAACACTCCACACAAATTAAAAAGAATATGCACAATAATTGGAATGATAATAGAATCCGTTTTTTTACGAATCACTCCAAGCATCAGCCCCAATACAAACGCATATGTGCTCTGAACAAGATTCATGTGACTTAGCCCGAAAAAGAATGCCTGAATCGTATTCATCAGCCAAAACTGATTCGTTCCTCGCCCCGCCAGTTCTAGCGTGATCCCTCGAAATACTAACTCTTCACAAATTGGTGCAAACAATACGACCGCCACTATAATTACAATATTGGGATTGGATAAGCCTGAATTTTCAAGTAATTGAATATAACTTTGATAAGCCGATTGCAGACTAACTTCAAATAAATCCACAATGGCATAAGAAATCATTTGTGAAAAAAGAATGATCATCAGTAAAAATACTGAAATTCTTGTCCAATACCTAGGATCTAATTTCGTCAACTGTTTCATTCTCTCATTCGATTTGCTCATTCTCAAAAAGATACTCGCTGCCAACACACTACCTAGAGCCTGAAAGAGGAATAATCCCCATGTTGTAATCTCTTGATTGTATTCCAAAAGAGCTTTTTCAATATAAGATGATTCTAATCCCATACTCGTTTGATTATTCGTAATCATAGTGATCATAATAATCACCATAACGGCAACTACAACAATCACTTGAAATAAATTCATAAGCAAAAATGGCACGATACACCATAACAATTTCATCGTTTTTCTCATTGTATTTCTTCATCCTCTTTATCTATTCACTATCAAAGAAAAAGCATTTAGTTAAATAACCAAATGCTTTTTTTCTATTCATTAGGGACTATTTAGTACTTAAATGTGTCTAAAACTTCTTTAATTCGCTCCGACAAATCTCTGACTTTTTCACTCTCCGAACTAACTCCTCTGATACTTCCTAAAATATATTCTGTAGAAGATGCGGTTTCTTCCGCAGTTGCTGCATTTTGTTCAGATGCAGCTGAAAGATTGGATACAATATCAACTACATTTCTACAATTTTCACCAGCTAATCGACCAATTTCTTCCAAAGAATTGATTTCTGAATTAATGGTATCAAGCGAATTAACAATTGCAAAATACTTTTCTTTTGTCTCTGTAACATTCTCAGTCTGTTTAACAACTGCATCTCGTACATACTCACTCTGCGTGTTTGTTTGATTAACATTCGTACTTAACTCTGTCAGCACTTCATTAATACTACTAACGGTCTCTGCTGATTGCTCAGCAAGTTTACGTATTTCATCCGCAACAACTGCAAATCCTCGTCCACTTTCTCCAGCTCTTGCCGCTTCGATAGAAGCATTCAGAGATAAAAGACTTGTTTGTTCTGCAATATTTGAAATCAAATCACTCGCTTCACCAATTCTCTCAACACTCAAACTGATTCGATCAATCATATCAAAAATCTTAGCAAATGCCTCTTGGTTATTAAGCGTTGACTGGGAAAGCTCATTTACCGCTTCCATACCAAGTGCTGTTGCTGATTTAATATCAACGCTTGCATTGGCAAGGTTATTCGCACTCGAAATACTTCTTTCAACAACCATCTCAAGTTGGTACACTTCTTTCATTACTTCTTCTGTATCCGATGCCTGACTTGATACTGTAGTCGCTATTTCACCAATGGCTTCCGAAATCTGGTTTGTAGTAACAGATACTTCTTCCGCATTCTTACTCATATCATTGGCTGATTCAAATAGTTCCTGCGTTGCATCACGCAACATACTCATAATAT
The DNA here is from genome assembly GCA_964635395.1 of uncultured Lachnospiraceae bacterium. Classification (GTDB taxonomy): domain Bacteria; phylum Bacillota; class Clostridia; order Lachnospirales; family Lachnospiraceae; genus CAZWNX01. Next base: position 26,908 of record CAZWNX010000006.1, on the reverse strand, counting down.
CCTTTAATGTATCATTTAATACGCTTGTTGCCTTCGACAGTGTACCTAATTCATCTTTACTAGGATTCACACTTACACTCTGTGTTAAGTCTTTTTCAGAAAGGGTAACAACTGTATGGCTTGTTCGAATAATGGAATTACGAATATACATTGCAATAGATAATGCAAAAATAAACATTCCAACAATAAATATCGTAAGTGATATTGTCATAATCATGACTGCGCGGTCAATTTCTTTTCTCTGTGTTTCAATCACACCCTGCGCATATAGATCTAACAAATTCTCCATTGCATCCATGTCTTGTCTAGCCGACTCAAAAACCAATAGCTGTTCTGTAAAATCTCCCTCACCGGTTAACGGATCATACATTTTACGCCATGCATTATATTTGAAAAAGAACTGTTCGCTTAAGGTCTTAAAATCCTTATTATCAAGCCCCTCTGCAGTATACTTTTTCTCATACATATCCTTATTTGGCTTTACAGCTTCAACTGCATTTTTTGTTCGTTCTAATACCTGGTCTACATTCTCTTGATATTCCGTCAGAAATTTATCTTTATTTTGATTTCCAGTTGTGTTTGCTTTATCAATTTTATAAAGCGCTACCAATGCCTGTTGAAAGTCACGATCCGCATTTACAAGATATTGTTGTGCCTGATAAACCTGGTCAAATAAAACAACTTTTGTATCTTCAAATACTTGATGCTGCCTCCTTGCAAGTAAAAATGCCAGGAATGCCATAACCATTATGGATGGAACCACCATCATCATCAATTTTGTTGTGATTTTGCTATTTTTCATAGTTTATCCCCCAATAAAAATTTTGCACAAAGAATGATTTGAATTGTCATATATTGTTATAGAATTATACCATAGGATACTCAAAAACAAAATTGATTTTTTAATATTTTATGATTTTTTTTATTTCATATTTTCCTTTCTCGAAACACTATGCTATACTCATTTTTGTTACATTTATATTTTGTTAAACTTATATTATGTTAGAGATTGGAGACTCGTCTATGAAAATTCACTTGCTACATATTTTGAAAGGATTTATTATCGGGGCATCTATGAGCGTTCCCGGTGTCAGTGGTGGAACAATGGCCATCCTACTTGGCATTTATGATAAGCTCATCTCCGGAGTAAGTCACTTTTTCAAGAACATAAAAGAGAATATTATTTTTCTTGGAAAAATTTGTATTGGAGCTGCACTCGGAATCTTTGCACTAGCCTCTACGATTACCTGGCTTTTAGAAAAGTTCCCGATTCCCGTTTCCTGCCTATTTTTAGGGGCTGTTATTGGTGGTATTCCAGCCTTGTATAACAAAACAAAAGAAGACGCTTTTAAGGCATCTTCCCTGATTTTTTTTGTTATAGGATTAATTCTCGTAGTATCCATCGGGTTTCTACCAACAGATGGAATCAAATTTGAAAACACATCCGTTGTTCAAAGCCTTCCAATTCTGTTCATCGCAGGAATTATTATTGCAATTGCACTGGTTTTACCTGGCATTAGTACGTCTCATATGTTACTTGTACTAGGCCTTTACGATGTAACTATGGAAGCCATTAAACAACGGAATCTTGTTTTTCTAGGAGTGCTTGGTACAATTACTTTGCTCGGCATCTTTTTAACAACCAAACCACTTGAATGGGTTATGAATAAATACACTCATAAAACGTATTGGATGATTATTGGATTTGTAATTGGTTCAACCTATGAAATCGTTCGTGACAAACTATTGCCAGCAATCCCGTCTTATACTGGTATCAATTCCTGGTTCATTATAATCATAACCTCGGTCATAACATTTATTGCTGGATTTATGGGAATTAAATTTCTTTCTCGCTTTTCAAATGACTAGCTTTGTTGTTTAGCAATACATTTTCACAAGTACGAATTACATAAATCACAATTGTGAGCGGGAATATTGTAAAAGCAAACAGTATTCCTGCCATTTCTTTTCCCCCAGTCATCAAATAGCTGACATTTTCCATCATCCAACCAAAAAATAATACTCCAACGCCAACAACTGCTACTACTATCATTACTGTAAATCCAACTAGCCCCTTCATATACTTTTCCAACAAGCGGATCAGCGTAACGACTACCATTACCAAAACCATCCATACACTGCTTCCAACTGAAACCGCTTCTAGTAATAATCCTGCTAATAATGCTAGCAATAGAATAAAAAAGTAAAGGGTTTCTCGGCTATATACCTTTTCAACCTTAACTGCCAATAACGCAAATACGATTGAACCCAATCCCAAACTAACAAGTGCACTAAACTGCCATGTCAGAAACTGAGTGAAAATCATATATGCAACACCGGATGCTCCTCCAAAGAGAATCATACCCACCACTGAATACAGAATACTGTCTGCCAAATATCTACCCCTTATATATAAGGTTACCTTATGATACGTAAGTGCAAATCCCACCCCCGAAAAAATAAAGCCAAATATCATTAGAAGAATCATATTCGTCTGATTGATTATAATCATCGGACCTTTTGACAATGAGAACACAAAAGCCTTGGTATTATCGCTGTATTGTGCAAAATCATAGTTTACTGATTTTTCAATGATTTGCTGTGTAACACTTAGGTACTTCATAGCAAATTGCGTGTCTAATTCTTCCAAAGAATCATCCATATAACCTATTTTCCCCAAGTCCCCTAACCCATAATATGAAAGTCCTGAAAATCCCATCCCTTTCAATAATTCAGCTCCATCACTCTTATAAATAAACGTTGATAGAATTGGGAGGATGCTTGTATTTACAACAGCTTCCGATTTTGTTTCTTTCAAAAACATACCTGTCTTATAATCATTGGCTCCTAAATTGGAAATCACAACATTTCCTCTATTAGAATAGCCTTCCGGCCTAATTATATAGGTACTTTCTAACTCTAACTCCGGTAATACTGTTTCTAATTCCTTTGTTCCAATATTTGCATATTCTTCACCCTCTAAAAACAGAAAGGCAATATTATTTTTTCGTTCCGCCTTGTCTAAGTTGTTCATTGCATTTAGAATACTCAATACTGTTAACCCAGGATTGGCAACACCCTTGCTTAAATAGGGCGCATCATAATTTGTAATAACCAAAACCGTACTCGTATCTTTTGTTTTGTTACTCGCCTCTAGCATGGTGTAAATATGTTTAAATTCAATTTTGCTATTTTTAACATCAATTGAAAGCGGTATGATTTCTGGATTCAGTTCTTGATCTTGAATCCGCTTCATAATATACTCTCTTACCGATTCAATTCCCTTTGAATTTACAGAGTATGATGTTTGCGTCAGCTCTTCTAAATCACCCTGTAATACATCGATTGCTTCTTGATCCACCTTTGAAGAATTCGTTACCTTAAATTGATTCAGTGCAATCCAAAATGAAGCTAGCATAAGTGCTACAAACCCCAAATAAATAATCAGTTCCAATGCTCTGTTTTTCGCCTCAGACTGCCACAATTCCACTTCTTTATTTTCTTTTTTTGTTGTTTTCATCCCTATTCCCTTTCCTCAAAAATGGTTGCATGTTACCCGCAACCATTTTTATTATAACGATTATTGTTATAAGAAGAAAGTATTTTCTTGCGTTATACGCAATTTTCAACAAGGTCTTGTTCTAAATCATAGATATAGATATGGTCTGACAGAATCTCTTCTGCTACTAACTGCGTCCGATTCACTTCCTGCACCATTTCATTTAAACGCTCAATCTCTTCATTTTTTGCTGGAATCAGTATTACTTCATGAATGCTGCTTGGTAAAATAAACAAATTACAACCACAGCTTTTTGCAAAATCTTTCAATAAATCCGGATACAAAATTGCAGCCGCTCCATTTAAATGGGTTCTATTTGACAAAACATACATGGGTACATCTTCCGATGCAAAATGGCAGTTTGAAGAATCGCCAGTTTCTTCCATAAAGAAAGATTGAATCATCTGCTCCATGGAAATTAGTTCATATGGTAATAGTTTAGGAGTGTTAACCCATGCGCACTCATATACTTTATCAATCTGGGTTTTCCACAATTCTAAGTGTGAATTTGTAATCTGAATGACTGCATTTCCAAATGCCTCGTTTACTACAATACAATAAAATACAATGGCAAGGTCTAAGAATGGAATATGGGGTATCTTCTCAAGCAGTTTCTCATTTTTTTTTGCATGTATGATTTTATAAACTATTTTTTTCTGCGCCTTACTAAAGTCAGTAAAAAAATCAACATCAATCGATTTTTCAACTTTACTTTTACGATAGATATCATTTATTTCCTCAATAATATCCAGCATTTCCATCCCCTCAAGATACTTTTCATAATAATCATTTAAATAAATAGTGGGTGCAATATTTTTGTTTGGCTCACTAATACATAACCCATCAAGCTTCACTCCATTATTTTTCTGAACACTTGTAACTGAAATTGCAACATCTCTAGGAAGAATTTCTTCTACCATTTCTTTCGTTGTATTAACAAAATTAATAAAATTCATGTATGCTCCTTTTTTACGATTGGATTTCTCCAAAAGATATAATTTTAGATGTGATTTTAGATATGATAATAGACTTTTTTTGTTATTTTGCTGCATTAAAAAAAGACAATAGATTATCCTATTGTCTTTTAAGCTTTTTTATACCCTAGAAAGATATTCTCCAGAACGAGTGTCAATTTTGATTTTATCATTTTGTTCAACAAATAGCGGAACATATACAATGGCACCGGTCTCAACTGTTGCAGGTTTTGTAGCTCCCTGAGCTGTATCACCTTTAAATCCTGGCTCGGTCTCGATAATCTCTAATTCAACAAATAATGGAGGGTCAATGGCAAATACGTTTCCATTATGGGAACACACTTTAACCATTTCATTTTCTTTAACAAATTTTAATGCGTCACCAATTGATCCTTGATTAAGCGCAATTTGTTCATACGTTTCTACATCCATAAAGTTGAATAAATCACCATCTGAATATAGATACTGCATATCTCTCTTTTCAATACGTGCTTGCGGAAACTTTTCTGACGGTCTAAACGTTTTTTCTACAACACCACCACTTTTTATATTTTTCAATTTCGTTCTTACAAATGCAGCGCCTTTTCCAGGCTTCACATGTTGAAACTCAATGATTTGATAAATGTTGTTATCCATTTCCAACGTAATACCATTTCTGAAATCACCTGCAGAAATCATAAATAATCCTCCTAAATTCGCTCTATAATCCTTTAACAGTTTATCCTATATGCTTTTATATTTCAACTCTTTTTTTCAGAATCCTGAATCCGTTTCAAAACCTCCTCCATCGCATCAAGATAACCAGCAGTCCCCCTGCCATAAATCTGAGCATCACAAGCTGGTTTTGTAACGGATATCTTTCGAAATTCTTCTCTCTTTGTTATGTCTGAAATATGAATCTCGACTTTCGGACAATGTATGCTTGCAAGGGCATCATGAATTGCATAACTATAATGAGTAAACGCACCTGGATTAATAACAATTCCACTCGTTTGATCAAAATAGGCCCCTTGAATTCGATCTATAATTGCGCCCTCATGATTACTTTGAAACACCTCTACCTCACACTGAAGTTGTTTCGCCTTTTCCTGAATTAATTCAACTAATCCCTGGTAATTCAGACTTCCATAAATACTTGTCTCGCGAATTCCCAAAAAATTTAAATTTGGTCCATTAATTACTAATATCTTTGACATTGTCACCTCCACGTATGCCCTGCTCAATTTCCTCAATAATTTCTTCAAAAGATTTACGATCTACTTCCACAACTATATCTGCGACCGCTTCATAATACGAAGCTCTTTGATCAAGCATTTCTTTTATACGCTGTTCCCTATTGTCACCTTGTAAAAGGGGTCTTGATTGATCACTTTCAAGTCTCTCTAGAATTGTTTGGACAGTTGCTTTTAGATAAATCGTTGTTCCCAGCTTTTTTAACAACATCCTATTTTCTTCTTTCATTGGAAGTCCACCGCCTACTGAAATAATATAGTTTCCAGTATCTTGTTGCAATTCCTCTAAACAGTTTGTTTCTAGTGTTCTAAAAAACGCTTCTCCCTCATCCTTAAAGATATCCGAAATTGTCTTGTGCTGACCTTTCTCAATCTGAGCGTCTGTATCAATAAAAGGGATTTTCATCTGGTAGGATAATTTGATTCCTACACTTGTTTTTCCACTCCCCATATACCCGACTAAAATTAGATTTTTCACATGTTCTCCGTTCTACTCTATGATTCGTACGAGTTCTTGCACAATTTCCTCATTTACACTACACTGATTGATTAACTCATATGCTACAATCGCCTGAAAAATAAGCATTTTTATTCCATTCATTGTGTTCGCCCCCGCTGCCTTAGCATGTTTCATAAAAAGCGTTTCGCTGGGAGCATAAATGATGTCAACTGCTGCTTCTAGTTTTTCATAAAACTGTGGTGTGCTTACAACAACCTCATCTACATTTGGATAAAGCCCCACGCTTGTTGCTTGAATAGCAATGGACTTTTCTGTGCTAATGTCTGCGCAATCCTTCATTGAAACTACATAAACTTCTATTTCTGAATACTCATTGTCTCTTACTCCATCATCAATGGAGTCTTTTATTTCTTGAGCTTTATGTAAATTACGGTTACAGATGAACAATCTTTTTGCTTTATATTTGGCACACATATGCGCAATTGCCCGCGCTGATCCTCCAGCTCCTAGCAAAATAACATCTTTACCCTGAATATCAATATCCTCACTGCGCATTGCTCTGTACAATCCTTCATAATCCGTATTATAACCCTTATAGCCATTTTCCATACGAACTAATGTATTGACTGCCCCTATTCTTTTTGCGTAGGAATCAATCTCCCTAAGATACTTTATCACTTCGCTTTTATAAGGAACCGTTACGTTCAGTCCCCAAACATTCAATGCGTGAGCTCCCTTAATTGCTATTTCAAGTTCACCTTCTTGAACCAAAAATGGGGCATAGTCCAAATTATGTTCCATTCTATTCGCAATTGTTTTATGAATTAATGGGGATTTTGTATGTTCTACCGGATTTCCTATTAGACCACATAACTTTGTTTTCCCATCCATTTTACGCCTCCTGCTTTTTGTTCATTTTTTTATACTCTGCTAGAATTGGTTTCTCAATGATTCGTTTCAACACAATTTGAATTTCTTCTTTGGGATGAATTGGAGAAACCAATATATTTTTAATCCCAGCTTTCTTTGCTCCCCAAATATCCGTAAAAATCTGATCGCCAATAAAAACCACTTCTTCTTTTGAAAGATTCATCATTGAAACAGCCTTCAAATAATTTTTTTCAGAAGGTTTGTTGGCTTTGAATATTGTAAGTACATCGAGCTTTTCGTTAAATTTATGCACTCTCTCTTGTTTATTATTGGAAAGTAAAACGATTTGAAAACCAATTTCTTTTAACTGACGGATTAGTTCTTCACAAGCCTCATCAGATGGTGCTCCGTGTGGAACCAACGTATTGTCAATATCAAAGATTAGTCCTCGCCTACCACGCTCCCAAAGATTTCGATAATCTATTTCATAAGAGGACCTACTTGTCTGATCCGGATAAAATTTTTGAAACATCATTAACCCTACTTTTCTCTTTATTTTCAACTAGCCCATTATATCAAAAAAAACCTCTGTATCACAGAGGTTTTCATAAATCTATTTAACTTTTACGATACCATCATCGCTTTCAAATATATTACCGGCTAACTCGGAACGACCGACAAAGAAATTATATCGTCCTAACACTTCATCCTTTTTCATATCCGATATAGCTTTTTCCATGTCTAACTGGACTAAATCCCTTTGACTTCCAATATAGTCAAATGTATCGTTTTTTTGAAAACCCAACGATATATTTTCTAATTCTAATGCAGGCTTCGTCCTAGATGTTTCTTCTTTATCATTTATGGATATCTGACTATTTAAAACCTTCTGATTTGCTTCAACTTTTGAATCTGCTTGAACAGATTGGACAGCTTCTTCTTTTGAAGCGATCTTCCTAAGTTCCTGAAAGCGAAGGGCACTATCATATGGACTATAATCATAATTATTTCCTATTGTCACATCGCTCACCTCCTTAGAATAGATACTTAAGTAACATATTTATCGGTTAATATCTAAGGATACTTAACCTTTTGTTCATAAATAATTTGATCTACTTATTTAGTACTGACTTGAGTTCTTCCATAAATGTATTAATATCTTTAAATTCACGATAAACAGATGCAAAACGAACATATGCAACCGCTTCTAAATCTTTCAGCTTATTCATAACTAATTCACCAATAACATTACTTGATATTTCTTTTTCTTCTCGATTGAATATTTCAGTTTCCACTTCATCCACCAATTGATTGATCTGATTCGCACTAATTGGTCTTTTATGACATGCGCGAAGGACGCCAGCTTCAATTTTGGAACGATCATAGGTTTCACGATTATTATCCTTTTTAATAATAATCAAAGGAATTGTTTCAACCTTTTCATAGGTTGTAAATCTCTTGTCACATTCATCACAGGCGCGTCTCCTTCGAATCGAATTGTTCTCTTCAGCAGGACGTGAATCAATCACTCGCGTATTGGCATGACCACAAAAAGGACATTTCATGAAAATAACCCTCTCTTTCAAAATTAGTATACATAAATTATAACACTCCCACTATTTATGTCAACTATTTTATACCTTCGTACAATTCATTGAAAACCTCTAAAAATCTAGCTTCAACGCATTTCATATCCTCTAATTGAAAGACCGGATTTGATTTCAATATCGGTTCGTCTTCCATGAGTTTTTCATGCATATAAAAATGAAATTCATGGTAAAGTAATGCATCATCGATTTCTTTAACCCATTTCAAATTTTCAACGCTTACTGAATCTCCTAGATATTTATTGTAAATCGCATTTTGTAAACCTTCTTCAATCTCCAAATACTTTGGCAAATACTGCTTAACAGGTCTTGTTATGTCCGCTAAATAAGCTTCACTTGCATCATGTAGCAAGCACGCTAACATCGTTGTTCTATTGGCTCCCCTAGCCTTTGCTTCCTCATAGCAATGAAGGCAATGCTGTGCAACTGAATAGAACTTTGGAAAATGACCATTGGCCCTGGTCATCATTGATAACGCATGTGCAATATCCTCAATACTTATATCTTCTTTTTTAGGTTTTAAAGGTTGCATATGAATCTTTGTATACGTAGTAATATAACCATCCATTTATGTCTCCATTCCTTCATCATCTTTCCAATTACTGGCAAAATAATGATCCCTGTATTCTCTCGGTGTTAATCCTGTCTTCTTTTGAAAAACCTGTATAAAATGACTCTGGGAGGAAAAAGCAAGGCAATTCGTAATCTCCGCAAATGACAATTCACTAAACTTGATCAAATTTTCAGCCGTCTCTATTTTTTTAATGCGTATATAATCACTGACTGCCAACCCGGTTTCTTTTTTGAATAGCTTAGACAGATAGTTCACATTTAGTTTGGTTAATTCTGAAAGTTCTTCCACCTTTATTCGTTCGTGCAAATGATTATAGATGTATTCAATACAGATGACGATATGTTTGGAATAAATTTTTTGTTTTCTCAGGTTTTTCATTCGCTTTGTGAAATCCAGAATCATTGCTTTATGTAATTCCAACAAATCATCCATCTTAATACACTGATCTCCCTTTTGAATATACAAATCACTTAAACTATACGCTGTTTCTAAGTCCATTCCACCTTCAACACAGAATCTTGTGATCATTGCAACCGAAACAATATAGTGATACATCACATTTCGTAATGGATTGGCCGACAACAGCCCAAAGCCCTGCATGTGTTTTAGTGGGTCTTGAAAAAGTTTTTCTCTAATTGTCTCAAGATCTCCACGTTTTACTGCCTGATAAAACTTTAGTTCATCCTCATATGGAGAATGCAAGATATTTTCTTCTCGTTGAATATATAACCGTAAATTTAGTTCTTTTTCTACATTCATATGTTCACCCATTATTTGCCATCTAATTGATATTTATGTCATGTATATTATATATGTTTTCCAATCTATGCGATATACTTTTTTCAAAGTATTCAAAATGAATTTATTATTGATATTATTATTTGACTCTCTCCACAGAAAGGAAAACAGAATGAACAAACAGCAACTTAAAGAGCTTTTATCACAACTAACATTAGACGAAAAAATTGGTATGATTCACGGCTGTACACTGTTTAAATCAAAAGCAGTAACACGTTTGGGTATACCCTCTCTCGTAACTTCTGATGGTCCAATGGGCGTTCGAAATGAATTTCAGGAACACGCTTGGTTTCCACTTGGCAATACAGATGACTTCACCTTGTATTTACCTTGTAATTCAGCCCTTGCTGCAACCTTTAACAAAGATCTCGCGTATGAGGCTGGAACCGTCCTTGGTGACGAAGCCAGAGGACGTGGAAAAGATATGATTTTAGCTCCTGGAATTAACGTTCACCGCGACCCACGATGTGGTCGTAATTTCGAGTATATGAGTGAAGATCCTTATTTAATCTCCGAGATCTGTGTTCCCTTTATTAAAGGAATTCAGACAAATGATGTTTCTGCCTGCGTAAAACACTTTGCATTCAACAATCAAGAAACGCGCCGTATGGATGTGGATACTTATGTTGACGAACGAGCTATTTGGGAAATTTATTTTCCTGGTTTTTATGCTGCAATTAAAAAAGCTGGCTGCAAAAGCATCATGGGTGCTTACAATCAATTTAGAGGTCAGTATTGCTGTCACAATGAATATTTAATCCAAGAAGTT
>CAZWNX010000006.1:2885-15965 GCA_964635395.1 uncultured Lachnospiraceae bacterium | reverse complement strand
AAAAAGGCGAGAAGATTCTTGTAATCGGAGATAACGCTAACAGAGTCCACGCAAATGGTGGTGGTAGCGGAGAAATAAAGGCCCTTTATGAAATTTCTCCACTCCTTGGAATCAAAATGCTATTAGGTGGTAACTATGAAGTTACTTATGAGCCAGGTTATTATACACGCGTTGTTGGAAATGTCTGGGGTAGAGAAGTTTCTGAAAATTGGCAGGCAACTAGTTTGGATCAATCTCTTGATCTTGCCATAAAACAAAACAAAGTCTTACCAGATGATGTCATTGATCATTTGAACAAAGAATATTTAGAACGTGCTCTAAGTTCTTGTGATGATGCGGATCATGTTATTTACATCGGAGGTCTAAATCACGATTATGATGTCGAGGCCCAAGATAAAGATTCACTGAAACTCCCATATGGTCAGGATCGCATCATCGAAAAACTCTTAGAAAAACGACGCGATATGATTATCGTTATGATTGGTGGAAGTCCAATCGATATGTCTTCATGGGAACCAAGCGTAAATGGCATTTTATTTCATTATTACAATGGTTTATTGTCTGGTACTTCATTGGCAAATGTTCTTTTTGGAAAGGTGAACCCAAGTGGAAAATTACCAACCACATTTCCACGTTCTTTGGATGATGTTCCTTCAAAAATTTACGGTGAATATCCTGGAGATGACAGTGTTACCTATCACGAAGGGATCTTGGTTGGATACCGTCATTATGATTACAACAATATTCAACCACTATATCCATTTGGACATGGTCTATCCTACACAGAATTTGATTATAGCAGCTTAAAAATTGTCGACAACACCTTTGCAAATAACGATATCCTATGCAGCGTACATCTTGATGTAACCAATATAGGGGCATCTTTCGGAAAAGAAGTTGTTCAACTCTATGTTGGAGCAAAAGATTCGACAGTTCTTCGTCCAAGACAAGAGTTAAAAGGATTTGAGAAAATTGCTCTTACACCGGGAGAAAAGCAAAGCATTACTTTTGAGCTTAACAAAATGGATTTCTCCTATTATGATACCGAAACCAAGTCCTATCTAGTAGATGCGTGTACCTACCAAATCCTTATTGGGTCGTCTTCTAGATCCATCCAACTTGAGGCAACGTTTGATAATACTAAGTCCTACACAATTGAAAGAAGCTCTTATTAGGAACACAAGAGTAAAAATGGGATGTCGCAAATTTGCGACATCCCATATCTTTTATAGGTAAAAATGATTATTTATTTCTTTGTAAAAAATCCGGAATCTTTAATGACTGAGGTTGCACATTGCTTTTAACAGACTCTGGTTTTTGAATTCCTGGCAATGGCTTCACAGCTGTAATTGGCGGAATTGGAGCTGTTCCAGCATTTACAAGTGTTTGTTTTGGTCGATTCATATTTGGCACTCCATGACCAAATGACTGTGGAACTTTTGGTTGTACATAATTTATCGCTGATTGATCAAGTCCTGTTGCAATAACCGTAATCGAACAAGTATCCGTTTGATTTGCATCGTACATTGCACCAAAAATGATATTTACATCATCGCCAGCTAAATCTTGTACATAACTTGCTGCATCCGATGCATCTGCAAGCGTTATATCTCCAGACACATTAATAATTACATGTGTTGCGCCACTAATTGTAGTCTCTAGCAATGGAGATGCAACTGCCATCTTAATTGCCTCGACAGCCTTATCTTCACCCTTACCAACACCTATACCAATATGCGCAATTCCCTTGTCCTTCATAACAGTCTGAACATCAGCAAAGTCCAAATTAATCACTGCAGGTACATTAATTAAATCTGTGATTCCCTGAACTGCCTGTTGCAAAACTTCATCTGCCTTTTTCAAAGCATCTGGCATAGTCGTTCTACGGTCAACAATTTCCAATAATTTATCATTTGGTATTACAATTAAGGTATCCACGTTATTCTTTAGACGCTCTATACCATTCATTGCATTTTCCATACGTGTTCTTGCTTCAAATTTAAATGGTTTCGTAACGACACCAACCGTTAAAATTCCCAAATCCTTGGCAATACCTGCAACAACAGGAGCAGCCCCTGTTCCAGTTCCGCCACCCATACCACAGGTAACAAAAACCATATCAGCACCTTTAATCGCTGCTGTTACTTCTTCCAAACTCTCTTCTGCAGCACGTTCACCAATTTCTGGCTTTGCACCTGCTCCAAGACCCTTTGTTAGTTTCTCCCCAATTTGTAATAATTTAGGAGCTTTACAAAGAGAAAGAGCCTGTTTATCTGTGTTTACTCCCACAAAATCTACACCATCAATCTTCTCATCAATCATTCTATTTACAGCGTTATTTCCCGCTCCACCTACACCAACAACAATTATTTTAGCCGCTGCATCCGCATCGTTTGTTTTAATCTCAAGCAAGGTATTTCCTCCTTCACATTCCCGATAAATTCCATATACCCTATCATATAATTAAAAACAGAATTTATCAACTATTTTTTATTTTAATTCTCTTCGTCAAGTTCAAACGAAATGCTCTTTGTGTCGATTGTATAATTCTCCATATGCAGTACTCCTGATTTGCCATCTAGCTCTGGAATAATGTTTTTCAGCTGCATAATTTTCTCATCGATACTCTGCGTATCTCCTAAATTCACCCTCGCTTGATCAAAATGCAGAATAATTGTTTTGTTTTCGCCAAAATATATTTTATCCGCACTAATTTCATACTTATTTAATAGTTGGGTAATACTTAGTATATCCTTAAAAACCGTAGTATCCTTTACTGGCAACTTTTCAAACATAATAATATGTCCATATCGAAGTCCTGTAATCTGTGGAACCCCAACGCTCGTTTGCGAGTCACTCTCAACAACAATTCCTTCCCGGTCAAAATACATATATCTTCCAAGGTATTCTACACATCCTGCTAATGCCTTTTCATAAACCGTGATTTTCACATGATCATGGGATAAAATTGTAACATCCATGGCTTCCACAAAAGGTATATTGTTTACATCTTTATTTCGATAAATCAGTGATAAAAGAATGGAGTTTTGGTGCCAGTTACTCTCAAGAACCATATCTTCTATTTCCTTGGAAGTATAATGTACATTTCCTTCCACTTCCACTTTTCGAATTGTAAAAAACATTTGAAAAAATAGACCTCCCCCCAACAAGGTCACTAATACAATCCCAATAATAATGAATTTTAGCTTTGACTCCTTCTTAACTAATTGTATGACTTTGTGCATAACTCCCTCACGCCATTTCTAACTATACTCATTCAACCCATTTACCTAATTTGTCTCTTTTAATTGTATTCTTCTTGAAACACTTAGCACCAGACCTATTTCTGACAATAAAAACAGAATTGCTGAGCCGCCGTAACTAATGAACGGAAGTGTAATTCCAGTATTCGGAATTACATTGGTAACAACCGCTATATTCAAAATAACCTGTATTGCAAAATGAGCCATAACTCCAACAACCAATAATGCTCCAAAACGATCTTTGGCATTGTTTGCAATCAGCATACACCTCCAAATCAGAAGAACAAACAAGAGAATGATTGCAATTGCTCCGAAAAGTCCTAATTCCTCACATATAATTGAAAAAATCATATCATTTTGGGCTTCTGGAAGATAGCCAAGTTTTTGCATGCTTTGCCCAAGTCCTTTTCCAACATTCTCACCTGCCCCAATTGCATATAGCGCCTGCAAGGTCTGCAACCCAACGTCGCTGGCATAGGCTTCAGGGTTCAACCATGCAAGTAATCGTCTCCCTCGAAATCCTGAAATCACACCGTTCTCGGCTAACTTAATGGTTACAAATACTACAATCGCACCTATGGATGCAATCGCACTAGTAACAAGAAGTATCTTCTTGTAGTCTGGCAATGCAATAAACAGCATAATATAACCAATTCCAAATACAATTATTCCCGAACTGAGATTATCCGTTATTTTGAAAATCATAAGTGCTAAAGGCGCCGGTATAAAAAAGGTTATCCAAAAACCCTTCCACGACTTAATGCGACTCCCCAATTTGCAAATAAATGCAGCCATAAAAATGATAATTGCTAGTTTCGCAACTTCTGCTGGCTGTAGTGATATTCCAAGATTCAGCCACCGTCTAGCTCCATTTCTTTCAATCCCCAGTGGTGATAGAACAAGTACAATCAAAACGGCTGAAGCAATGTATCCAAATGTTGCAAATCGCTCCCATATGCGATAATCAATAAAGGTAATAACCATCATTGCGCATATACCTACTGCTGAGTTGAAGATCTGTTTCTTTAAATAATACGCAGAATTTCCGTTAAATTCGATGGCGGCTTCATAGGAACTTGTTGAATAAAGCATTACAAGCCCAAATCCCAAAAAGAATAGAACAATGAATAATAATGTGTAGTCAAAATAGTATTCTTCTTTTTTTTGATTTCTTTTTCTATTTCGGATTATTGCCACCTCCAATCTCCAAGAAAGTATTGTTTACTCTTTGATTTGCAATACATATTGTTTAAACAAATTGCCACGTTCTTCGTAATTCGTAAACATTCCCCAACTTGCACAAGCTGGTGATAGCAAGACTGCATCACCCACTTTTGCATGAGATGAACATTCTCTAACTGCCTCTTCCAAAGAATCTACCACCACAACATCCTGAAATCCTCTTTCTTTAGCAGCCACTTCAATCAACCCAGCAGTTGCTCCTATCAAAACCAACTTCTTGATCTTGTCATCAAAACTATCAATCCATTCGCCAAATCCAACACCTTTGTCATACCCTCCACCGATTAAATAAGTCGGTTTACGCATAGCCTGAACAGCCTTGATTGCTGCATCTGGATTGGTTCCTTTTGAATCATTATAATAATCTACCCCATTACGCGTTGCAACATACTCAATGCGATGTTCAACACCTTTAAATTGCTTTACAACACTTACAATCACATCCATAGGCACACCTGCTGCAGTTGCCATGGCCATCGCCGCCATAACATTCTCCACATTATGCGTTCCAAGTAAATGCATCTCTAGGATGTTCATGACTTTTTGCGTTTGTTGGTTATGATTATAATATATGGATATATCGTCAGAATAGAACCCTTCTTCCACCGCACCTTTTGAAGAAAACCAAATCACCTTTGCGTTCGCTTTGGATACCGTTTGTCTGCAATATTCATCCAATGCATTTAGGATAAGATAATCGCCAGACGTCTGGTTTTTCGTAATCATTTCTTTTGCCTGTACGTAATTTTCCATTGAATAATGATGATCAATATGATCCGGTGTAACATTCAATATACTTGCTACATGGGGACAAAAATGATGAATGGTTTCAAGTTGAAAGGAACTTAATTCCGCCACCGTTATACTGTTTTTTGACGTGTTCAGGACTTGCTTCGTATAGGGAATTCCAATATTTCCAACAACAAACGTCTGCTCCTGGTATTCTTTCATAATTTCACCCAAAAGAGTTGTTGTAGTCGTCTTTCCATTGGTTCCTGTCACCGCCATAACGCTCCCTTGTTCAAAGCGATATGCAAGCTCAATTTCCCCAAGAATAGAAACACCTTTATCTCTCAATTGTTGAACGATAATATGATCCGTTTTTACCCCGGGACTCAAGACGCATAGATTG
Source organism: uncultured Lachnospiraceae bacterium (assembly GCA_964635395.1). Classification (GTDB taxonomy): domain Bacteria; phylum Bacillota; class Clostridia; order Lachnospirales; family Lachnospiraceae; genus CAZWNX01. The sequence goes on along the minus strand of CAZWNX010000006.1, from coordinate 10,328 downwards.
ATTTCATTCAACTTGTCTTGTGTTAATTCGCCAACAATGAATTCCACCAAAGATGATTGTACAATTTTTGCTGCTAATTCCTCTATATTCAATGGCTTTTGATCAAACAGAATGCACTTAGCTCCTTTTACTGTCAGTAAATTTACCGCTGCAATTCCGCTTATTCCCGCCCCAATTACCAATGCCTTTACTTCATTATAATTCATAGACTACCTCATTTTACAATTCAACTCGTTTATATTTTCAAGCTTAATAATGCGATACACGACAAGAATGCTGTGATAATTGCAAAGACTGCAACTACTTTCGTTTCTTTCCATCCACTCAACTCAAAATGATGATGAATCGGTGCCATCTTAAAAATTCGCTTACCTTTGGTCATTTTAAAATACGAAACTTGAATCATTACCGAAAGTACTTCTGCCAAATAAATAAATCCAACAAACAAAATAAAAATCGGCAACTGTGTCATATATGCGGTAGCCACTACAAACCCTCCAAGAGCTAATGAACCCGTATCTCCCATAAACACTTTAGCTGGATGTGCATTAAATAGTAAGAACCCAATCAAAGCTCCTGCTAATGCTGAAGTGATTACTTCTACATCAGCATTCAGCCAAACGGAGGCAATCGTAAAAAAGATACTAATTACCAATGTGACCGTTGATGCTAATCCATCCAATCCATCTGTAAAATTTGCGCCATTTACAGTACCAAGAACTGCTATCACCATAATCGGAATCGAGAATATTCCAAGATTCAGTGGGGCCTCTATAAATGGAACCCAAACGCTTGTAGATACACCCGAATAGAAAAACAAATAGACTCCAAAAGCAACCGTAATCACAATTTGTCCAAGCATCTTCTGCCAAGCTCGCAGACCCATCGATCTTTTTAAAACAATTTTGATATAATCATCCATAAAACCGATTACTGCAAACCCCAAAGTTACAAATAAAATTGGATATAACTTTGTATGTGTTTGCGCATAGAAAAATCCTACAATGCAGATTGCTAAAATGAAAATGAATCCCCCCATTGCTGGTGTTCCATTTTTTGCCAAATGACTTTTTGGCCCATCCGTTCGAACTGTTTGACCCGCTTTTATTCTTTGCAAAATAGGGATCAAAATAGGCCCTAGTGCAGCACTAATCAAAAATGCGAGGAGTGCCGGAATTAATATTGTGCTTTTCATACTATTCTCCATACTTTTTCATTCTACCCATTATGACCGTCCAATTACTCAAAACTCGGATTAATATATTCTCCAGTTTCAGGGTTAATCAGCGCTCCCGTATCTGGATCTATCAGATAGCCGGTCTCTGGGTCTTTCTCAAATGTTGATAAGTCTATCGCCGGGCTCGTTCCTGCTTCTTCACCACCATCATCTTTCACCTGAGAATCCGTCGAAGGAACACTATTTTCGCTTACTTCTACCGAATTACCACTGATTGAATCACTTGGTATAATATTTAAACGTTTCAACTCTTCTATTTCTTCTAAAGTCAAATCCTGCGTTCTGAAAATATTCATGTAAGGAAGTAACTCAGTATAGATATTTCTAACAATTTCCTGCGCAAAATCCGAATGCGCCTGATCTGGCGTATTAGGTTCATCTACAACTGCATATACAACCACCTGTGGATCATCTGCCGGTGCATAACCTATAAATGATACCACATAATTACCCTGCTTTCTAGGTATTTTTTCTGCCGTTCCGGTTTTCCCACCAATCAAATATCCAGCTGGCTTTGCTTTTTTACCCGTTCCCGTATCACACACCGCCTGTAAATAGGTTCTCATTCTTGCGGATGTAGTGTTTGATATTACTTGCTTTAATACTCTTGGTTCAATCTTACGTACAATGCTTCCATTCTCATCAAGTACTTCACTCACCATATGTGGTTCATAGTAATAACCACCATTTACAACTGCACAAAATGCTGATGCAAGCTGAATTTGAGTCACTTTATACCCTTGCCCAAAAGAACATACTGCCAAATCGGAGGCCACCATTTTCTCTACATCGTATACAAGGGTATCCGTTCTCGCTTCACCTGCGAGGTCAATATTTGTTTTTAAACCCAATCCAAAATTGTAGAGGTACTTCATCAAAGTATCTTTACCCATGGCTTGTGCCATGTGCATCAATGCAACGTTGCAAGATTTTTCTAACGCTCCTGAAACGCTTAATTCTCCATGCCCAATTCTTGTAAAACAGTGAATTTTGTGTCCACTTACTTCCAAAAATCCATTGCAGTTATAGGTTTCGTCTCCCCTTATTTTCCCGGAATCTAGACCCGCTGCAATTGTCATTGCTTTTCCTGTGGAACCAGGTTCATAAGTATCTGATATACAGAAATTCCTCCAGATCTCATTGAGTGCCTTGAATTTGTCTTCTTCGGTCATCCCTTCAAGCTGTTCTGAAGTATAATAGGAGTCCAAATTCTTCGGATCATTCAAATCAAAAGTCGGGTAACTTGCCATCGCAAGGATTTCGCCCGTTTTTACGTCCATTACAATTACGCCTGTATTTTTACTGCCTAATTCACCCTCTCGATAACTTCCCTCATATTTTTTATTAAATGCAAGGATATGTTTTTCAACAATTCTTTGAATATTGGCGTCCACAGTGGATACAATGGTATTTCCATCTTTTGCAGGTTTGGTCGTCCGCTCAAGTGAAGCATCGTCATTCAGATAGCCATACTCTCTGCCATTGATTCCATTTAGTTCATCATTATAATACTCTTCAAGCCCAACATTTCCAATATTATCCTTACCCGTAAAACCCACAATATCACACGCTAAAGAACCATTTGGATAGACGCGTTTATATTCCTCTTCAAACCAGACACCAACGATATCCGGATTTTTCTTTTTTTCTTTCTCCATTTCTAAAAACGGTTCAATTTGATCATACGTTAACTGCTTCAAAAACACTTTATACTGATTGGATGGATTTTCTTTAATATAAGACACAATTTCGTTTTCGTTGATTGGAAAACATGCCTTTAAAGCATTCATCGTTGCTGGTAGATACTTCTCCTTTTGCAAAATCAGTTTTGAATCAATTACCAGATTATATACCTTTTCACTATATGCAAGCTTAGTTCCTTTTGCATCCAGAATATCGCCCCTTTTGTAGGGTAAAATCAGGCTGTCATATTCTTGCTGTGACAAAACTTGTTTCTTATATCGCTCACCATCATTCTTATTGATATAAATAATTCTAGCACTCAACCCTACAAAAGCCAGCAATACCATAAAAAACAGTATTGCCAGCTTCTTTTGCATCGCTAAACTAAGTCCTGCAGCTTTATTCATTTTTTTATTCTTTGGAACTCTATTTCGAATATTCTTTCTGCTTTGAAAACTTGTTATATTATTTTTCAAGGCCTTCACCACCTATTTTGGCATTTCACTATACTGACGCACGTAATCATCAAGTGCATTCTCAACTTTTACAATCTGTCCTTCAGACGCATATTGCATGTTTAACTCTTCAATTGCTACGCGTTTGATTTCTTCCATATCCACTGCACTTACTATATTACTATATTCTTCTTCATTATCCAAGCGCATATCATTCAATTTGCTTTCTAATGAGGCAATATTTTTTAATGACGTCGTGTTTTCAGCTTGGAGCGTTAAATATCCAATCAATACAACCCCGGTAAGTACAAGTGCAATGGACAAAAACAAAACGTAACCCAGACTCATGTGCCTTGCTTTTTCACGATTTTTCCTTGTGCTTTCACTAACTCTTTTGACTGGTTTTTCATGAATTGCAATACGAACATCTAATTCTTTAGCCGCGCTTCCATGTACATATTCACTTTTTCTTCTTGAACCTACATTTGCACTAACTGGTTTTTTTGAATTCTGTGTTCTCCCCATCTTAACCCTCTTTCCTTACTTCACAATTCTTCATGATTGCTATACTTTTTCAAATATTCTCAATTTAGCACTTTTCGATCGTTTGTTTTGCGATATTTCTTGATCCGATGGCAAAATTGGCTTTCTTGTAACTGCTGCTCCCTTCGAACGGTTTCCACAAACACATACCGGAAAATTACTAGGGCATGTACATGGATTTTCACATTTTCGAAAGGTTGTTTTCACAATTCGATCTTCTAGAGAATGAAATGTAATAATGCAAAGTCTTCCCTGTGGACTTAGTAAATCAATCATTTTTTCAATTGTGTTTCTAAGCACCTCTAATTCTCTATTACACTCAATACGAATTGCCTGGTATGTTTTCTTAGATGGATGACCTCTTGTCACACGCATCTTAGCTGGTATTGCGTTTTTAATGATTTCGTTTAGTTCAAACGTCGTCTCGATTTCTTTATTTTTACGCTCAATACAGATATGTTTGGCGATATTCTTAGCAAACTGATCTTCTCCATAATCTCTGATAACTCGATACAATTCCTGCTCCGAATACTCATTCACAATAATTTTAGCTGTCAAACTCTGTCGTTGGTCCATTCTCATATCTAAAACAGTATCTTGATTATATGAAAACCCTCTTTCCACAGTATCTAATTGATGCGAAGACACCCCTAAATCAAGTAATATCCCGTCCACTGAATCAATCTTGAGATCCTTTAAAATACTCTCCATATTTTCATAATTACTTCGAACAATATCCACTTGATCTTTGAATTGTTCTAGGCGAGTGGATGCAATTGTGATTGCATTTTCATCTTGATCGATTCCAATCAACCTTCCGTCGGCGCCTAAGCGTTCGACGATTTTGATAGAATGTCCTGCTCCACCTAAGGTTCCATCAACATATATTTTACCTGGACGAATATTTAGTCCTTCAATGCATTCCTCTAATAATACCGATTGATGAATAAATTCCATGTGTTTCTCCTTTGCTTTGTTTCTTTAGCTTCTAGATGTTAAATCCAAACTCCGCTAAATGTTCTGCAAGTTCCTCTACATCATCATAGGTATTTGTACCATCCCACTTGTCTTTACTCCAGATTTCCATTCGATTACCAACACCCACCAAAACAGTTTCCTTCTCGATTCCTGCAAACTCTCTCAGTGTACCTGGCAAAAGAACGCGTCCCTGCTTATCAACCTCAAGTTCCGCCGCTCCCGCAAGGAAGTAACGGACAATTTTTCTCGCTTCAATGTTACTAATTGGCAAAGTTCTAAGTTTCTCTACGAAAGCATCCCATTCGTTTTTGTCGAACACAAACAAGCACCCATCCAACCCCTTGGTAACCATAAACAAATCACCCAATACATCTCGGAATTTGGATGGTATGATCAATCTGCCTTTTGGATCAACCGAATGATTATACTCTCCTATAAACATATCTTTACCTCACTGAATCAAAATGGAAGTCTACCACTTCACTCCACTTTACACCACTTTACTCCACTTATGTGATAATATTACTCCATTCATTTTGTTTTTACAAGCAAAAGTTAAGAAAAAATTAAAAAAAAAGCGCCTTGCAAAATGCTTGCAAAGCGCATAAATACTGGTTTTTTCTACATCTTGTGGTTTGGTTTTTCACCGGCACAAGATATGGTTTTGTAATATTTTTGTAATAACTTTATTTATTCATTTTTATACATTGAATCGGAACAAAATAACATCTCCATCTTTCACAACGTATTCTTTTCCTTCGATTCGAACAAGCCCTTTTTCTTTTGCTGCTGCAATTGATTTGCAATCCAATAGATCCTGATAACCAACGACTTCCGCCTTGATAAATCCTCTCTCGAAATCGCTATGAATCTTTCCAGCTGCACCAGGGGCCTTGGTTCCAATTTGAATGGTCCAAGCTCTTGTCTCATCCTCTCCCGAAGTCAGGTAACTAATTAATCCAAGAATTTTGTAAGACGCTTTTATTAGTTTCTCAAGACCGGATTCATTTAATCCTAACTCTTCCAAAAACAACATCTTTTCATCATCGTCAAGTTCTGCGATTTCCTGCTCGATTTGCGCGCAAATTACAAATACTTCGCCATTCTCTGCACTCGCATACTCCCTTACTTTTGCAACTAGTTCATTGCTATTGCCATCATCTGCCAAATCATCTTCCGAGACATTTGCTGCAAAAATCACAGGTTTAATGGTGAGCAAATTGATTTGTGCCAGAATTGCTTCCTCTTCTTCATCGTCTACCTCAAAGGTTTTTGCAGGTTTTCCATCTTCAAGATGTGCCTTTAATCGTTCTAAAAGCACTAATTCTTTTGCTAGACTTTTATCATTCTTTGCACCCTTGCTAGTTTTTGAAATACGTCTTTCCAAAATCTCTAAATCCGAGAAGATCAACTCGAAATTAATTGTCTCAATATCTCTAATCGGATCCACTTTTCCATCTACATGTATCACATTGTCATCAACAAAACATCTTACCACATGAACAATCGCATCTACTTCACGAATATTACTCAAAAACTGATTGCCCAACCCTTCTCCTTTGGAAGCTCCTTTTACAAGACCAGCAATATCTACAAATTCAATCACAGCTGGAGTCACTTTTTTGGATTGATATAACTCTCCCAACAATTTAATTCTTTGATCCGGAACTGGAACAATCCCGACATTTGGGTCAATGGTGCAAAACGGATAGTTTGCCGACTCTGCGCCTGCCTTTGTCAGTGAATTAAACAGCGTACTCTTTCCAACGTTTGGTAAACCTACGATTCCTAATTTCATTTTTCTCTATATCTCCTTTAAAATAATCGTTCTATTCAATAATCCACTTGATAATATAGCATATTCAAGGTCAAATTCCTAGAAAAATGAAAATAGAATTTAAAAAAACTGATATTTCACAATACTACTCTTTATACAATCGATGCATTTGCCTCCGTCTTTAAATCCTGCGCAAGATTTCCGAAGTGCATGATTTGCGCTTCCATCTGCGAAACTTTCGTATGATAGCCATTGATTTCCAGTAAAATATCATCAGTACAGCCCGAAGCATTTTGAGAAAGATTTGCAACCATCTCTACCAATTCCGAAGATTCATCCGATGCTGCGATCAACTCTTCCACACAGGCAGTAATTTCTTGAACGGCATTGTTAATTGCAATCGCTTCTTTTTGAATATTTTCGAAGGTATTATGTGTAAGATTCATAGCTTCACGCTGTCCCGTTAATTCTTCTGTAGATTTTGTGATTTTACTTACGGTTTCCTTGGTACTTGATTGATTGGTCTGAACGAGGGAGTCTATCGTACCCACTGCCCTTTTGGTTTCATCCGCCAACTTTCTGACTTCCTCCGCAACGACTGCAAACCCTTTTCCGTGTTCTCCTGCACGAGCCGCTTCAATTGAAGCATTGAGTGCTAGAAGGTTGGTTAGGTTGGCAATTTTCATGATTGTGCCTACAATAGAAGCGATTTCTGTAGAGTTATCCTCCAAAACCCTAACCGTACTCATAATTTCATGATTTGTTTTCTC
>CAZWNX010000006.1:0-2785 GCA_964635395.1 uncultured Lachnospiraceae bacterium | reverse complement strand
ATCCGAATTCATTCCCAATGTTTTTCTCCTTGTTGTTCTAATATAGTTTCGTTTCTCATCACATTTTTATTCTACAATACTCCACAAATTTTTCTTGATTTTCTCTGATTATTGTAACATTATTCACAACTATCTTTCAATCTTTTTCGAAAAAAAAGCAATCAATTTCACTTTATTTCGTCAAATTGATTGCTTTCAAAATTTTATACATTTTCTAATTCCTGCACTTCAAACTCGCGCATAACGGATATAAATTTTCTAGTATTTTCTTCTACATCCTTACCAAATACTGCTGAACCTGCAACTAGCATATTCGCACCTGCTCTTAATATGTCTTTGGCATTATCAAGATGAACTCCCCCATCTACAGAAATATCGATCTCTAGGTTTTTTTGCTCGACTTGTTTTCGAAGTTCAGTGATTTTAGCCGTACATTCATGCATATAACTTTGTCCACCAAAACCTGGATTAACAGTCATTACAAGAATTAAATCAACCATTTCCAAATAAGGATATAATGTTTCAACGGGTGTTTCTGGTTTTAATGTAATTCCAACTTTACAACCTTGCTCTTTGATTAAATTGAGTGTTTTCTCAACATTTTCACAGGCTTCAACATGAATTGTAATGATGTCTGCTCCAGCTTTTGCAAACCGCTCAATATATCTTACCGGTTCTATAATCATTAAGTGTACATCGAATATTGCAGATGTCTTTGGTCTGATTGCCTCAATCACCGGAAATCCAAAGGAAATGGATGGAACATATACTCCATCCATAACATCTATATGTACGTATTCTGCTCCACCTCGCCGGATTGCTTCAATATCATTTCCTAAATTTGCAAAATCTGCTGCTAAAATAGACGGCGAAATCTTTGTTTTCATTAATATCTCCTCTTTGAATCTATTGTTTTATATATTGAACAGTAATTGTCATAACGAACCTGGCTAATTTGTCCAAGTTCCACTGCCTTTTTCACTTCACAATCTGGTTCATGAAGATGACTACATCCATTAAATCGACACAGCCCTCTATATTCATCAAATTCATCATAATAGTCTTGCACATTGCCAGCTTCTGAACAATCTGGCTCAAAGCTAGAGAATCCAGGGGTATCTACAATATAGGAATGTTCCATAATTGGTATTAATTGTGCATGGCGTGTTGTGTGTTTTCCTCTGGATGTTTTCCTGCTTAAATCTCCTACTTCCATACACACTTCCATTTGCAATTCATTGATTAAGGATGATTTTCCAACTCCGGATGGTCCAGCGACACAAACCGTTTTATTTCGAATCACTTCTTTCAAATCAGCGATTCCCTCTTTCGTGTAAGAACTTGTAAACAGCACGTCGCTTCCGCTATTTTTATACATCTCACTTAATCTCTTAATTTCTTCATCAGAAGCAAGATCTTTTTTATTAAAACAAATTGTACAAGGGACATTATTTTCCTTCATCCCAATCAAAAATCGATCGATCAGTAGAAATGCAGGTTCTGGATCTTTGATAGCAAATATAACAAGTGCGTGATCCACATTTGCAACAACAGGACGCTTTAGTTGATTTTTTCTCTCTAAAATCTTAGCAATTGTCCCTTTCTGAAATGCTTCATCAATTTCTTCAATGATTACGTGATCCCCTACCATTGGGCTTTGGTGATGTTTACGAAAAATCCCCTTTGCCTTGCACTCATAGAGTCCAAATCCTTCTACATCCACATAGTAAAACCCTGCAATCCCCTTCAGTATAACTCCCTGCATGAATTATTCCTTTTCAAATGTGACTGCGATTGGCTGCGAAGTAACAATTTCTGTTTTTGTAAGTGCATTTCCTTCTGCATCCGTTTCACCCGTCAAAGTGGTTACATTAAATGCATAGGTTATTGTACCCGTTGCAACTTTGAATCCAGCTTCATTCACTGCACATGGGAAGGCAGTTGCAGTAAAGGTTCTTTTCTCACCATCAGCGGCGGTAATCGTAATTGTAACATTGCCACTTGTATATCCAGTTGGTGCATTTAACATGGCTGTATATTTATATTTAACAATTTTCGGACCAATGCTTAAAACAATATCAACTTTGGCTCCCTCTTCAACTGAATCACCTGGATTTTTGCTTTGAGATACCACACATCCAGCTGTAACCGTATCTGAGTTTGTTTCACTTACCGTTCCCGCTTTCAGTTTCAAAGATTCCAATTTAGATTTTGCTGCACTTTCCGTCATTCCTCTTAAGTCTGGCACCGAAACCATTTTGATTTCTGGTCCTTCACTAACAATTACAGTTACTCTAGTATTTTTAGCAACTTTCGAACTTGCTGATGGATTCGTTGATATAACCAAATCTTTTTCTACCGTTTCTGAATTTGCATAATCCAAAACAACGCTAAATCCTGCTTCTTCTAATGCCTTCTTCGCTTCTTCCGCTGTTTTTCCAGAAACATCTAATACCTCCACAGATGCTTTTCCACTACACACCACTAACTTAACCGTTGTGTATTTCTTAACCATTTCTCCCTTTTCAAATTCTTGAGAAATAATTTGATTTTCTTCTACTTCATCTGATTCTGCGTACGAAACACTTGTTCCAAGCATCATTGCATTTAATGTTTTCTTCGCTTCCTCTATATCCATTCCCACTACATTGATCATCTCAACCGTATCTGAATTCTCCGATGTATTGGCACTTACAGCCTTATCTGGTTTATTATTATTGATTTTACCAATGAAAAATGCTCCCAAAATCAACACCAATATTCCAATAATAACTGCTGCCACAAT
>CAZWNX010000005.1:39693-49557 GCA_964635395.1 uncultured Lachnospiraceae bacterium | reverse complement strand
CGAGTAAATTCTTTTCTTTGCTCATCCGTCATGTGTTTTCCCCCATACGATCACATAATTACGATCCAATTCTTACTGTAACAGTTGCAGCACTTGTTGTGGTCGCTCATTTGCCTGAGCAAGCATGGAAACTCCAGCCTCAGAGAGAATCTGATTGGTCGTATAAACCGTCATCTCTTCAGCCATATCTACATCCATGATCCTTGAATACGCTGCGGTAATATTTTCAGTTGTAACAAGTGTACTATTACCAGTGCTTTCTAATCGATTTTCATAAGCTCCTAGACGTGCTCGGTAAGCAGATACAAAAGCATTTGCAGATGCTGTTTTTTCGATAGCAGCTAATGCACCATCTACGGTAGATACATCAATATCGTCGATATTCATATTTTTTAGTGTCATCTCAGGCAATCTTACTTCTAACACTTGCCCCTCATTGGCTCCAATCTGTAATCTCATGGCTCCAACACCGGTTACATCTAGGTTTACATTTGTAAGATTGGCAACACTTGGGTCAATATCAAATTGCATTTCAAAACTATTACTTGCTGTTACAATCACACGATTTAGGTCATAGTTAATGACTGCATCTGCTGGAAATGCATTGGCACTTCCATCTTGCAATAACGTAACCGAACCAGCCATCAGATTACCCTGCGCATCATAGGACGGTGTGATATCTGAAATTCGATAATTTTTTGCAAATGTTTCGTCAGAATAGTATGCACTTCTTACACCAGGGGTATCACTATACGCTTTTAAATCAAAGGATCCATCAAATATTTTCTGACCATTAAAATCACAGTCTTTACTCACTCTTTCTACTTCATCGCATAATTGCGTGATTTCTTTTTGAACTGCGATTCGATCTTCATCTCCCAATGTGCCATTAGATGCTCGAACAGATAATTCACCCATTCTTTGAACAATGGATTGGATTTCACTAAGTGCACCCTCTGCAATTTGCACGAGGGAAATTCCATCGGATGAATTTTGTTTTGCATTATCTAACCCTCGAAGTTGTGCATTCATTCTTTTTGCAATTGCTAATCCCGAAGGGTTATCCTTTGCTTCATTGATCTTATAACCAGATGAAAGCCTCCTCGTTGAGTCCGACAATTTTTTCTCCGTCATTCCAAGTGAATTTTTTGCGATAATTGCTGAAGTATTACTAGAAATTCTCATATCGTCACCGTTTCCTTTCAGGCTACTGAGTCCCTTGCTACAATTTCTTCAATAAACGTTTTTGCTGTTTTAAAAAGAATTGTATTGCTTTTTGTATTTTCTGGATTCAACGTGCTATCAAAATCACTAAAATAATTTTGTACCACTTTTTCTAACGTTGTTTGAAGCGTTATGTTTGCGTCTAATTCTGTTGCTTCTTTCATTTTTAACTTTACTTCTTCCATAGACTTATTAAAAAGAGTTGTTTGATCATAGCGACTTATTTTTACAGTTCCTTCAATACTTGTTTTACTTTGATAAAAGGTTCCCTCAACGAAACCAAATTGTATGGATTCCATTTTTACTACTACGTTCGGCAATTCTTTTTGTTGATTATTTTGATTGATTTTTAAGTGAATAAGTTGTACAATCTCTCCTACTTGGATTGGTATCTCATAGGATTGTTCTTTCGAAGCATTTTGCATGAAAGATACTTGCTTAAAGGTATTCGCTAATTCCCTAATATCCATTGTATATTCTTGACCTTCTTGACCTCCTTGAGATTTGATCAAGCTATCTAATGTATCCTTTGTCTCTTCTAAAAAATCATCCCACTTTTCTTGAAACTGTACGGGCTCATCTAAAAGTTCTACGAAATTATTTTCTTTAGGATTTATAACCTGTGCTATGGTATCTGCGATTTTTGATTTGTTTTTTTGAAAATACTTCATCGAATCTAAATTTTTAGGAGTCACTTGATGCCCGTTTTCTAAGAGGTACTCTATTTCTTGTGTTGTTACTTGTGCAAGAAGTGCCTTCTCACTCTGAAAGTACTGATTCATTTGCTCCGTTATAGACTTTGTCTGATCTAAAACTCTTTGCTGAAAGGATTCACCCTCTTGCAATCGAATATCAATACCATCTTGTTGATTGGTTCGAACTGCCTCAAGCATATTTTCTAGATTTAACTCTCTTTGACTTTCAACTACTTTTCCTATAGATGATCTGTGGTCTTTTTCGATTTGGCGAAATAATCTGTATACACCAATATAGGCTTGTTTCTCCGTATCTGTAACTTGATCTGATTGCTCTAATTCATATAGAAACTGTGCATATTGGCTGGTATCATCACCTGTTTCACTAAATTCATGAGTGCTGTCATCCGTTTTGTATAATGCTTCCTCTAATTTCTCAAGTGTCATTTCAAGTGGATTGATTTGATTTTTAATCAGACCCAGCGTTTTTGCGGGTGTCAGAGCTGCAATTACCTTTGATAACAACTGATCGGCTTCTTTTACATCCTGAAATTGTTTACTAGATACACTCATATCTGCGTAGGCCATAATCCGTATTACTCTTCGATTTTCTTCAATTGCTTCTTGCCCTAATTCACTCAATATCTCATCTATATTTTGAAATGCTTTTTGTATGGTATCTCCATACTCTCTTTTTGGTTGACTCATAAACGTTTCATACTGCTTATTCGCAAGTTCATATTGGTTTTTTTGACTTGCTGCCTGACTCGCAATTTGAGAATAGGAGAGCGTAGCAGAGAATTCATAGTAACTTTGAAAACTAGCTACAAATCCCATTGGAGCACTTAAAATCTCACTCTTAAGCGAAAGTGTTTCCTCAAACATATGATAATTTGATATCGCAGTTTCTTCATTCTCATAAAATAAATTGCTTGCAATCTCTTGTTCCGCTGATTTAAGCTGCTCTACTAATTCTTGAAGTGGCATCAAATCAATTGATATTCCCTGTCGTAACATTGAGATGTTAACCTGTGCACTCATTCTTAAGCGAATCTCTTGAATCTGCCTTGTAGCCTGAATCTCTTTTGATGAAAGAGATTCATCTTGTATAGATTGTTGTATAGATTGATAGTAGAATACTGTATTTAGATTATACATTCCCGTTTTCTGATCGGGAAGAACCACCTCAGCTGGTAGCAGATTTACTTTTTCTTCTAATTCTACACCTAGTTCATAGATAGTCTTGTCGCTTCCTAATACCATCTTCTCAGATACACCATATGAGCTAATGGCTGCTGCCATACATTCAAAGACTTGTTTTGCAGTTGGCGGCAATACAAGTTGATTTAATTGATGGATTTTTTGCAAATTTGCTGGCTGTAAAAGTATTCCTTTTTCTAAAAGCCAATTTGCCTCTTCCAATGTTTGTTGATTTAACTCCACTCCACTACTAATTACTACCTCTTCCAAGTAGTTTTGTAACTTTGTTGCATCCATTTCACTTGATTCATTGTTATAAGCTGCTTTTCCATAATAACCATTTTGATCTTGATAGAAGTACTCGCCAACAGAAGTCGATTTCATCTCTTGAACGCTATACTGTGCTTTATATAAATTTGGTATACTTGCTTCTTGTTGGTTCGATACCATATATTCTTTAACTTGCGGTGTCAAAGGCTTAAGCTCTTTTGATTGATTCATTAACTGCATCGCTTTTGTAGCATGCTCCTTTGTTAAAGGTGCATCCTTATCAATAAAAGAGCTGCGCAATTCTTGTGATAAAGCAGGACTTTTCGTAATTGCATTAAGTTCTTCCATTGACAAGGTATCCGTATATCCCTCAACAATTGTTCCAGACTTTGCAAGCGTCACTTTCATCTTATCTGAAAGTGTAACACTTGTTTTTGCTGGAAGATCTAATACATCAAAACCCTCTTTCATCAAATCAGAAAAATCATTGGAAGACATAGAATGAGACATCAACAGTAAATAGTCACTTTGAGCATCAACATCCGTTTTTGTTGCCTGCTCTAAAACATCCTTTGTTGTTCTTCCTTGAACAATCAATGACTTGTCATCCGTAACCTTACCTTTGATGTCTGTTATATACCCAGGATTCCATTGAATCCCACTATTTACATTTACTTTCTGTGTTGATTTTTCAAATTCCATATCCTGGTTTGGCTTTGTAGGATCAAATTGTATCTGCATATAATCACCATTCCTAGAATATATTTTGGTTTCTTATTCACCCTATTTATACTATAAAAGGGCAAATGTATTTCACATTCACCCTTTATTTCGGCATTTATTGAATTCTTCTTAACCCTGGAACAAGAAAAATAATGCTCCATAGGAAGGTAAATCACATGTAATAAAATACTGTTCCCCATTACCTTGATTTGTTACTTCCTTTTTAGCTATATAGTCTGTTGAAAGAGCTACTCCACTTCCACCATACTCAAGTGCATCACTATTTAAAATCACCTTGTACTTTCCAGCTTTTGGCACTTTAATTTTGTAGTCTCCTCGTTCAATCGGTGTCATGTTCAAAGCAACCAATATACTGTTTTTCTTAGTAACTGTTCTACGAACATAGGTATAAACGCTTTGTTCCTGATCATCTGCGTTCATCCACTCAAACCCATCCCAGTTCTGATCATTCTCATACATTGCTGGGTATTTCCGATAAATTTCAAGTAGCTTCGAAACATATTTTTTGAGCGAAGCATGTAAAGTATCCTCTAACAAATCCCAATCTAATTCTTTTGCCTCACTCCATTCACTATCCTGTCCAAACTCCTGACCCATGAATAAAAGTTTCTTTCCAGAATGTGAAAACATATAGGAGTATCCAACACGGAGGTTTGCAAATTTATCCACATAATAGCCAGGCATTTTTAATAACATACTACACTTAAGATGCACGACTTCATCATGGGATAACGGAAGAATATAATTCTCGGCATGATTATAGCTCATAGCAAAGGTCATTTTGTAATGATTCCCTTTTCTAAAAAACGGATCTAATTTCATATACTCACAAAAATCATGCATCCAACCCATATTCCATTTAAAAGTAAATCCTAGACCATCT
This sequence comes from uncultured Lachnospiraceae bacterium, assembly GCA_964635395.1. Taxonomy (GTDB): domain Bacteria; phylum Bacillota; class Clostridia; order Lachnospirales; family Lachnospiraceae; genus CAZWNX01. The sequence continues at coordinate 44,541 of CAZWNX010000005.1, read as the reverse complement.
TCTTCTACGCTACCTGTTACTTTTGGCCATGCAGTTGACTCTTCTGCAATCATCATTACATCATTATGTCTCTTACTCATAATGGAATTAAGATGTTTTAAAAAATCAATTGCTTCAAGATTTTTATTATCACCATACTTATTTGCAACCCATTGCCCATGGTTTTTACCATAGTCCAAATATAACATGGAGGCTACTGCGTCTACACGAAGCCCGTCAATATGATATTCTTTTGCCCAAAAAAGTGCGTTTGCAATCAAGAAGTTTTGCACTTCTGTTTTCTCATAATTAAATATTTTGGTTCCCCAGTCTGGGTGTTCACCTTTTCGAGTATCTGGATGCTCATATAAACAAGTTCCATCAAACTCTGCTAGTCCGAAGGCATCTCTTGGAAAATGTGCTGGTACCCAGTCTAAAATAACACCAATTTTATGTTTATGCAGTTTATTTACCAAGTACATAAAATCTTTTGGGGTCCCATATCTAGAGGTTGGTGCATAGTACCCTGTAACTTGGTATCCCCAAGAACCATCAAACGGATGCTCTGCAATCCCCATCAATTCTACATGTGTAAACTTCAAATCTTTTAAATATTCTACTAGTGCATCTGCAAACTCACGATATGAATAAAAACCATCTTCGTCTTTTTTTTCTACATGCCTCATCCACGAACCAATATGACATTCATAAATTGCTAATGCCTCTGTTTGAAATTTCTTTTTCTTTCGCTCCTCAAGATAAGTTGCATCCGTCCACTTATAACCAGCAAGATCAATGATTCTAGATGCTGTTTCTGGTCTAAGCTGCGCATGATTTGCATACGGATCTGCTTTGTATAATTTTTCTCCTGCCTGAGTAACAATAAGAAATTTATATAACTCGCCTTCTTCAATATTCTCTACAAATAAATCGTAGATTCCACCTGGCCCCAATTTGTTCATTGGTAACGAAGTTTCATTCCATTCATTAAAACTTCCTACAAGAAAGACCTCTCTTGCATTTGGAGCCCAAATCGAAAAATACACTCCCTTTTTCTGATTCATTACTGCAGGGTGCGCACCCAACTTTTCATAGATCTCATAATGTGTTCCCTGCGCAAATAAGTACTGGTCATCCTCTGTAATTCCAACAAAATCTCTATTATCTCTTTTTTGAGCCATTCAATCCTTATCCTCATTTCTAGCCATTAGTTACGAATAAAATCCTTTTCCCGTAAAACGATTAAGTCATCTTCATCATATCTCTTAGCAAGTAATACATCCATAAATTTAGAAACACTTTTTTTCTCAGCATTTCGAATTGCTTCATCTACCATCTCTTTTACTTCATCTACTGTTACACAATGATCGCTTGTCTGCATATCTGTAATTCTAGTATAAAGCGCAAGCATACCCATTTCATCAATAGAATATTCCAGTTCCTTTGCATATTCCTTACCAAAGTTAACAAGTCCATTGTTATCAAGTGCAAGCAAATCAATTCTTGCAGGGAAAAATCGAAGCAATCTATCGGATTCTTGTATCAACTTTTCTATTTTTGATTTTGTATCTTCAAAAATAATGATAATTCCTCGATCTTGCATTGTATTAAGATCTTTTAGGATACGTTCTACAACATGATCTGACAAATCACCTGCCTGCTCAACAATCAGCGCTCCATTTTCTAAGCCCTCTAAGGTTGCATGAATATCTTTTTTATCTAAAAGACTTCCCGTAATTTTAGCCACTTTACCAGAAAATGATGGGTTTGTTTGCTGTAACTCTTTGATAATATTTTTGGCAACCGTAATCGTTCCCGTTCCTTTATTTCCCGACAATAGAACATTCCCTGTGTATGGAATAAGTGATATTGTATCGAGCGCAAGGGCAACCTGTTCCTGCATTTCTTTTGTTTGAGCAATACATCCAAATACTTCTTTTTCTGCTTTTGTCAACGTTCTTGTAGAAACGTCTTGCTGTTCAAAAGAAATTTGGTCAAGTTCCTGCGTATTTAAGCTTATTTTTGTCGTTTGATCAAGAGCTACTGAAGCTTTTTTCATCTCTTCTTCGGCAATCGTTCTTGCCTTCAATTTCAGAACAGCAGCCTCCATTGGAGTTAACTCTTTCTTCTTTTCTACAATTACTTCCTCTGCTGCATCTGCTTCTTGTACTTCCTCTACTTCTCGTAGCACCTGTTCTACTTTTTCTTCTGCTTGATCTTGTGAAGGTAAAACATCAACGACTGGCCATCTCTTCCAACCGTCTTCATTTGTGAGAACTGTTTCAAGTTGAACGGTATCTAAATTTACGTCTGATACAACATCTTCTGATACTTCTTCAACGATATTCTCTTGCTCATAGCCTGTTTCCTCTAAAACCTGTGCTACCAAATCGGCAAGATTCTCTGTATCAAGTAGTCCCGCTTTTTTCTCTCTCTCAGATAAGCTATCCTTTTTACCGTTTTGAGTTTTCTGCTCTTCAAATCTATTGACTAATTCTTCTTCAATTTCTTTTAACTCAGATGTGTTAAGAATAGAAGAAGGGAAATTCATTTTATCAAGTTCGTTTTGCTCTACCTCTTCTTCTTTTTTTGCAAATACATCAATAGAAGGTTTCAGATAGTCAAACTCGATATGGTTTTGTGCATCATAATTTTGGAACATTGGTCCAGTTTGAGCAATCAGTTTTCTTCGCATCTCTTCAATGCGCTTTTCTTCAACCTCTTTTTTAGTTTGCTCCCACTCAGCCATAATATCTTCCATACTAAGCTGCCCTGTGATCTGACGCTCAACTTCTGTTTCTTCTTGTTCTGTATTCTCCGATACTCGCTCTGCTTCAGTTGTTTTATTAACAACTTCTTCAACCGTTTCATTTACTTTAACCACTTTTGATTCTAATTTTGCTAGCTGCTCTGCAATTCTTGCCATTTGCTCTTCCAAAATGGTCGCACTTGTATGAACCCCTTCAATAACTCTAATATCTGGAATTGGTTCCGTAGAAAGACCTGGAACAATTGGAATCACACTAGTAATAGGCATTACTCGTTTTGGAAAAATTGGGTTTAAGTCTTTTGTTTCATGAAATTGAACTTTACCTGCCTCAAGTAATTCTTCTGGAGCATCTAAATCATTCTCATCCCAATAAATATTTTCTTCTAAATTATCTTGTTGTTCTTTCTCAACTAACTCTTCTTCTGATTCAAAAATATCTTTAATAATTTCTTCTTCAATTTGGATTTCTTCTTCCAGCTCTTCTAGTTCTTCCAATTCTTCCAGTTCTTCAACCTCGTCTTCTGGCTCTTGAACAGACATAACTGGGGTCAACTCCACTGTATCTTGCAATAAAGGACTCATAATTGCATCCCGCAAAACTTCATCTGTAATAGCACCAGCAGTAATTGCTTCCACCATTAATTCTTTTGTAGCTTCTCCCACGATTGTGTCAATTGGTAAAGCAACTGTTGCATCTGTTGCAATCATATCTTCGGCAGCCATTACCTGTGCTAGATTTTTGGCAAGCTCTTCTTGAAGATTAATGGTATTATATTCACCCATATCGATTGCCTTCACTTCAATTTCTAATTCTTCCGGCTCTACTAGCTCGCTTAATCCTTCAGATTCACTACTTTCTGAAATAATTTCTGCTGCGGCACTCGCAAGCGTCATCTCAACTTCTTGAGCAACTTTAGCAATCTCTTCATCCACTTTGACTTCCATTGTTGCTATATTGCTTTGCTCTTCCTGCTGCTTACTTTTTTCATTTCTACGATTATATTTTTCTAGCTGACTTTCAGTCAATGGCTCATGAATCATTTTTAATTCCAAAGCTTTAATTACATATTTTCCATCGCCAAACCAAAGAATTAATTCATCACATTCCTCAACACATTTTGTAGCAAGACCTATACGGTGGTATAAGTATGCCAACTCATAGGCCCACTTTTCTCTATAATCACGCTTTTTATATTCTTCAAGCACTGCTATACGCTCTTCAAGACTAACATCCTGTGCTTCATACAAACGATACTGCAAGATATACTTTCCAGTGTCTCTTGGAGCAACTTGAACAAATTCTTTATAATATTCAACTGCTAAAACAACATCATCTAGTTTGATTGCCAATTCACATAAGGAATATACAATTTTCCTAGCTCCAGGTTGTCTTTCATAAGCAAGTAGTAAAATGTCCCTGCTTTCTTCATATCGCCTATTCATTTTATATAATTCGCTAACCTTGCATAACATTGTCACACTCTTGACTCTTTGCCAGTCAATTGTATCCGCTATTTTTACTGCTTCGCCATATTCTCTGTGTTCAATTAATGCATTGATTTCCTCAGCGCGAACTCTGTATTCATACTTATCCAAGTCACTCACCTCTATAAACTCTTACTTATTTATTTTGTGCAGTATCTACACCCCACCATGTTACAGTTTATCATAGGAAAATGGCCTTGTCAAAAAAAACAAGGGACAAAAGTCCCTTATTCATCAACACTAATTTGATTCAAAGTCTCTGCAGAATGGTCGGATAACATTACATAATGATCCTATGTGTGTTATGGTTCTTCAACTACAATTGTACTGTTTTTTGTATGTTCTTTAATTGTTTGATATTCTTGTTGGTATTTTTGTTGTTCTAATAACTCTGCTTCATACTGAGATCTCATTCTCTCGCTGTAAGGATCCTCTGAACTTTGCGACGTACTCTCAGACTCATAACGTGAATCCGTATCTGGCTCATTATAGGAATACTCTACGGAATCGGAGTAGCTTACCAAAAACATAATACCAAGTATGAATACTATAATTTGAACGAGAATAAAACGAATATATAGTTTACTATAGGGACTTACATTTTCTTTGAAAAT
>CAZWNX010000005.1:30619-39593 GCA_964635395.1 uncultured Lachnospiraceae bacterium | reverse complement strand
GTTCTTGAAGACGATTTTGTAGATGTTTTCGTAGATGTTCTTGAGGCTGAATTCATTGGCCCCAGTGTCCCATCGTACTCTTTTCGTTTGTCTGGATCTGATAGCACATCATATGCTTCATTAATTAATAGAAATTTTGATTGATCCTTATATCCCGTATCAGGATGATAGATCTTACTCAGTTTTCTATATGCAGATTTAATTGCCTTCAAACTTGCCTTTGGGCTAACATTCAAGACCTCATAATAATTTACCGTGTTCATAATCCCCTCAACTTATATATAAAAGGTTGCTTAACGTTGCAAACTCTTCTAAACTAAGCGTTTCCCCTCTAATTGCATCTTTCTGATTCATTTGCTCTAAAGCGCTTAGTACCTTTTCTTTTGTTACATTCAAAATGTTTGCATTTGTAAGTCCATTCACAAGTGTTTTCCTTCGTTGATTAAATGATGCTCTAATAATCTCAAACATAAACTCTTCATTTTTCACTTGAACTGGCGGTGTTACATGCTTGGTCAGTTGAATTACGCTGCTTGAAACATTTGGCCTAGGAATAAAACAACTTGGTGGTACCACTGCTATAATTTCTGGTTTTGAATAGTATTGAACTGCTAAAGAAAGTGCGCCATAATCTTTTGTTCCAGGTCCCACTTGCATTCGATCTGCAACTTCTTTTTGAACCATGATGGTAATACTTTCAATTGGAATCTTATTTTCAAATAATCCCATTACAATAGGAGTCGTTATATAGTAAGGTAAGTTCGCAACTACTTTGACCGGCTTTCCCCCATTTTCCTGTTCAATCAAATCAATCAGGTCTAATTTCAAAATATCATGGTTTATTATTTTAACATTCTCATAGGGTGCTAATGTATCTGTTAAAATCGGAATTAAATTTGCATCAATTTCAACAGCAATTACTTTTCTCGCATGCTCCGCAAGATATTGCGTCATTGTTCCAATCCCTGGACCAATTTCCAATACACAATCCTCTTTTGTAATTCCTGCACTACAAACAATTTTCTCTAAAATATTTGCATCAATCAGAAAGTTTTGTCCGTATTTTTTTTGAAAATGAAAATTATATTTTTGTAAAACCTCTATTGTATGTTTTGGATTCCCTAAGGTTGCCATTATTTTCTCCGTTCTAATACAAATATATTCTATTTTTTTGATTGAATCCGAAATAATTGTAAAGCATTTTGGGTGGTAACACTTACAACTTCCTCATAGGATACTTGCTTGATTTTAGCAATCTCTTCAACAACAAATGGCAAGTAAAGTGATGAATTTCGCTTTCCCCGATAAGGATTTGGTGCTAGATAAGGGCAGTCTGTTTCTAAAAGAATTCGATCCAGTGGTACGTACTCAACAACTTCCTTTAACGTCTTTGCGTTTTGAAAGGTGATTACGCCACCAATTCCTAGATAATATCCTAAATTTAGAAACTCTCTAGCCATATCCTTTCCATAAGAGAAACAGTGAATCTCGCCAAGTGCATCCGGCGTCTTCATACTTTTCAAATAGTCCAGGGTATCTTTCGCTGCATCTCGAGAATGGATTACAACTGGCAAATTAAGCTCCTTTGCAAGCATAAACTGCTTTTCAAACCATTTTTTTTGAATCTCTCGTTCAGGTTCTTTCCAATAATAATCCAAACCAATTTCACCAACTGCTACAATTTTATCATTTTGATAATAGGTTCTAAGTTCTTCAAATCGACTCTCAGATAGTTCTTGGCTCTCATTTGGATGAATTCCTAATACGCCATAAATATATGAATATTTCTTCGTTAATTCTAGGGTTGTCTTAATTGTCTCAAAACTTGAACTACTATTGATAATATACTCAATGGTTTCATGCACTTTTTCTAATAGTTCGTTTTGATCCTCTAAAAATGCTTCATCATCGTAGTGTGCGTGTGAATCTATCATCTCAATCATTCCTCATATCTTCATATTTCTAAATTTTATCTAAAATTTTTGTAAGAAAAGTATTGCAAAGAATTTTTTCATATACTATAATTACTCTTGCATGTTAGATTTTGACTTGCACCGCTAGCTCAGTTGGTAGAGCACCTGACTCTTAATCAGGGTGTCCAGGGTTCGAGCCCCTGGCGGTGCACTGATAAGCACTTATTTTGAGGACGTAGGAGCCTTGGGGTAGGTGCTTTTATTCTGTTCTTTTGTTCTGTACTATTGTTCTGTTCTTTCTATAATCCAGAGGATTCTTCTTGAACGTGCTTTTTGGCAATTCCTGTGATTACTGGCAATTCAACAATTTCACCCTTCCTTGCTTTGAAAATACAATATAGGATAACTAGAATTTGAATCAGTCCAATGAAAGACAACAGAAGTGGAAATAGGTTTAGCTTGTATAGCACTTCCATGTTTTGTCCACGAAGAATGGATTGTTGGAAAAAATTGATTACTTTGAGATATCCACCATTTGAAATAGATACTCCACCTTCTAGGACCATAAATACAAGTGCAAGTAATGTGGATTGCAATGCGTTGATTTTAACTTCATAATCCAATTTTACAATAAAAACAACACCTAAGAACACTACTGCATACCAAATGCTTAAATAACCCAACACAAATGCTAGCACGGAAATAATGGATACTGATAAACCGATTTTTGAAAATTTCATAAAATACCTCTTTCTACAATTTGATCCATTTTGATAGTTTCCTGCCAAATGGAAGTTTCTCGAGTTCTTGTTTTTGTAACGTCCTCGTTGCTAATAATAATACACCATAGATTAGAATTGCAACTATAATTCCAAGGAATAAGGAAATGGTTGAATTCTTGATTATTGCCATCATCCCTATATAAAATAAGTAAGCTACCAATCCCATTAGGGCTGCACATACTCCGGGCATGATAAATGTTTTTAAATAATTCTGTTGATAACGAAGATATTTCTTGATTGCCAGTCCATTCAAAATACACATTGAAAACGAATACGCAATGGCTGCCCATACTAACCCAAGTATCGGGTTCGTGCCATAGATTACGACGATTACTAAAACTGGAGTTTGTATAAATAATGCAATAATTGCGTTGATGACAGGAACGTTAACTTTACCAATTCCCTGCAAAATTGCGTTTGATAGCGTCGAAATTGCATAAAAGATTACTGTAATACTTAGCCATTGTAAAAGCATTGTTGCCATCTGAATTGTTTCTTTTTGAGGAAACAAAAGGATCAGAATTGGCTTTGCAAATATAAATAATCCAACTGCAGATGGAATGGATATTAGCATTGTTGTTTTCATCGCAAGCTGAATTTTTTGATTTGCTTCCTTATAATTTTTTGTTGTATAAGAAGCTGAAATCGTTGGAATAATGGAAGCACTCACTGCAGCTGCAATTGCAATGGGAACATTGGATAGTGTAACCGCCTTCGATGCAAACACTCCATAACCAGTGGATACCACTTTCTCCGTTAAATGGTGAAAATGCATCATGATTTTAATATAAATTGTTTGATTCATTGATGTCGAAAAATTATAAATAAAGGTACTTAAAATAATCGGTGTAACCATTGATAAAATAATCAAAAATACCTTTGAGTATGAAAGTGTTTTTACGCAAGAATCTCTTTTTCTTCTCTTTTTAATAATGGGACGATTTAAAAAATAAAGAAATCCCATAAATATAAGTGCAATCAAAACTCCCACTCCCGTACCAAGTGCACTTCCCTTTGCACCCGTGATTGCTCGAATCGTTGGGTCACTACTTGATAACGACGATAGTAAGAAGTAAGCAGCTAAAATACTTACAGCAGCATTTAGAATTTGCTCAAGTATCTGCGAAATAGAGGTTTGTAACATCGTCCTATGTGCTTGAAAATACCCCCTAAGTACGCCCAAAAATCCTGACAGGAAAATCGTTGGCGTAAATAAACGAAACACCTCAACCGAATTATGTTCCACTAAAAGAGGTGCCAAAATGAACGCTGAAATGGAAGCAATCCCACCAACAACAAATACATAAATAAGTGCGCATTTAAAAATCCGATGCGCATTATTATATTCTCCTAAAACAAGTCTTTGCGAAATAATTTTGGATATTGCTGAGGGTATACTATAGGACGAAACCAATAATATAATTACATAAATTGTGTATGCAGTACTATAATATGCATTTCCTTCATCTCCAATAATTGCTGTAAGCGGACTTCTATATAATAACCCAATAATCCTGCTTAGTATCCCTGCAACTGCTAAGAATCCTGCCTGTTTTATGAAATTATCTGAGCTTCCTTTTTTACTCATTCTCAAACCATTTCCTTTGTGCTGTTAGACTATACTTCAAGTCGATAACAATATTTGTGTTCTATTTCTCCAAAATCTTCATTTACCAAGCTCTGCTCAAAAATCAATTTGCTCTTCTCATAAAATTCAATTGCTTTCACATTTTTTTCAAATACCATTAAATCAAAATACTCATAATTTGATTTGATAAAGTTTAAAAGTCTTGTCCCAATTCCTAAGCCCTGATACTGTTCTTCTACAAAAAATCCCTGAATACTTTGATCCGATAAACCAACAAAACCCACTACTTCACCATTCATTTCGTAAACATATACCTCTGCTTTTGGAATCAACCTAGAAACATAGCCAAAGTAGTTCTTTATTTGCTCCGCACCAATGAATGTATGAGCAGACAAATTTCCTTCTAGCCAAATTTTCATAACTTTGTCTAGATCGCCCTCATAAAATTTTCTTATATACTCCATTTTGAATCCCCCTGTTTTTAGTATAAACTTAATCATACCAATTTTATAGCCATCTGACAACTCTCGGCAACTCTCAGCTGAGTCTCACTGAGAAGTAGTTCACTGAGAATTTTGACAGTTTGTTTTTTGAAAACAACTGTTTTTCAACATTATTTTATCGTTTTTCAATAAATAATTATTGACAAACAAATTTCTAGGTGTTACATTCTGTATTAGAATTACAAAATTTGTTTAGGAAAGGATTTATATGAATAATAAGCTTATTAAACTAACAAAATTTCTTCTTGATTTTATGTTTTTCGCAGGAATTTTAACAACGATCACAGTTCCATTTTCTTTTAAGATCTATAGCGCCTACAATCAATATTTTGAACGTTTTTACATTCCTTTGTGTGTACTGTTTTCTCTATCTGGATGTTTTGCAGTATTGATTATCGGACAATTGCGCAAAATATTTAAAACACTCTCCATTGATGACTGTTTCATTATAGAAAATGTAATCAGCCTCCGCAAAATGGGTACTTATAGTATCTGCATTGCACTTATCACCTGTGCTAGATTAATCCTTTATATTACCCCTGCTGTACTAATTGTCATCATTGTTTTTACAATCGCAGGATTGTTTAGCAAGGTTCTGTCCTTAGTATTTCAAAAAGCAGTAAATTACAAACTCGAAAATGATTTAACAATTTAGTCAGGAGGCTCCATGTCAATTTTAATAAATTTAGACGTTGTAATGGCTAAACGAAAAGTCGGCCTTACAGAATTAGCATCAGAAGTAGATATTACTCAGGCAAATTTATCCATTTTAAAGAATAACAAAGCAAAAGCCATTCGCTTTTCTACACTAAACGCAATCTGCAAATCACTAAATTGCCAACCAGGAGACATTTTAGAATATGTTGACGATGGTTTAGATCATATAACAATTGAGTAAACATTTTTAAGGGGAAAGGATTATCATTATGGAACAAACAAATTACGAACCACCAAAAAAGGACTATCGAAAAGAAACACTAGATTTTATTGATCACTTTGAAGTTTATGGCATCGCAACCATTCTCTACGGCTTATTGTATTGCTTCTGTATTTATCGGAATTATTCAGGAGTAATGGTTAGTGTATTAGCCGTTGGAAGTATTGCACTATTCTTGTTTTGTCTCAAGAAACTAGAAGTCCCATTTAAGAAAAGCAATTGTTTTTACTTTATAGGAATTGTTCTCGCAAGTGTATCAAACTTCTTAACGGACAATGACGTTATGATTTTTCTGAACTATTGCCTTATCCTTTTCTTGATTCTTTTAAGTTTATTAAATCAATACTATGCTACTTTACACTGGACATTTTCAAAATTTCTTTCTGCTTCACTTAATCTTGCATTTTTGTCCCTTGGAAATACACACTATCCATTTGTAAGTATGGTACGCTTTCAAAAAAAAGACTCGGACAAAAAGTCCAATGTCTTCTACCCGATTTTTATTGGTTTTGTAATAGCACTTCCTCTAGCAATTTTGGTAATTGTTCTATTGTCTTCAGCAGATGCTATTTTTGAGTCGATCTTTCGAAATATTCTTCCTAAAGATACCACTATTCTTGATTTTTTTGGCATCATAATTACCTTTGTAATTGGTTCTTTTGGAGCCTATAATTTACTCTCCTACTCACATGAAAAAAATATCACAGAGATTGAGAAAGATGCAAAACAGGCAAATCCAATTATTGCCATAACCTTTACAAGTATTATCAGCATTATCTACTTCCTATTTAGTGCGATCCAACTATGCTACTTATTTTTTAATAACCTATCCCTACCTGAAGGATATAACTACTCTGAGTATGCTAGGGAAGGCTTTTATCAATTACTATTTGTATGCTTAATCAATTTATTCCTTGTTCTCATTTGCTTAAAATGTTTTCAAGATCACAAGGTTTTAAAGGCACTATTGCTCTTTATCACAATCAGCACTTATATCATGAATGCATCCGCTCTGTTTCGAATGATTATGTATATTCAGGAATATGCTTTGACCTTCCTACGTGTTTTTGTTCTTTGGTCGTTACTTGTTATATTCCTAGTTTTAACTGGTATTGTGATTCATATTTTGAATAAAAAATTTCCTCTGTTTCAATACGTTTGCGTATGCATTACACTGTGTTATTTAATTCTTTCATTTTCAAAACCAGATTACTATATCGCCTTATATAATTTGAAAGACTATAATGCAGAAGATTCTGTGAATACGTATTCAGTAAACAACAAAAATTGTGACATCGAATACCTCTATAATCTTAGCCTAGATGCAACGCCTGCTCTTGTTACAAAAAATGTATTGAAAAATGACTATGATCCAAATAAACTCTCTGACAATTGGTATGATAGTAATCCTATTTCTAGTGAAACTGACTACTATGATAAAATTAATCGAAAGTATACTAAAATTACCTTTAGAACATATAATTATTCGCGAGTTCGCGCTTATGAATTAACAAAAGATAAGTTTAAAAAGCACTTTGATGGTATACATGATTCTAATCGCTAGTAATGAATTTCGTCCACAAAATTAATCATCCATTTGTCGCTTTTTAACATAACAAATCCTATGATGCATTTAATGAATTCTGTGCCTTGAACTAAACCATATACAAGAATCACTGGCAATGTCGTTTTTGTAGACAGAATATACGCTAGTGGAATAATCAACACCCATGTAAATATACTATCAAACAAAAATGTATAACCCGTTTTTCCACCTGCACGCAATGTAAAATAGGCTGCATGCGTGTAGGCCTGAAGCGGTAAGTAAATACCAGCAATAATAATTGTCATTTTTGCCAACTCTTTTACTTCTTGCTCTGTTTTATAAAATTCTGGAAATACACGTGAACACAGGATCATAATACTTCCAAGAACCATACTCATAAACACTGAGAATGCTACTAATTTGCGATCTGTATCCTTCGCCTCATCTAACTTTCCAGCTCCAAGTAACTGCCCTACCATGATAGAAATTCCACTCCCTAAAGCAATATAGGCAATATTGAACATATTAGAAATGGTTGATGTTATATTCAAAGAAGCAACGACTTCTAATCCTCGATTCGAATAACACTGTGTTATTGTAACCATACCTACAACCCAAAGGATTTCATTAATCATAAGAGGCAATCCTTTAAGTAAAATTCGTTTAACAAGTATCATTGGTATTTTAATTGTACGATAAATACCCTTCATAATAATGGCACTTCTCTCACCTTTATGTGCGCTGACTACGATGATTAACATTTCTACGATTCTTGCGATCAATGTTGCGATTGCTGCACCTAAAACACCTAGTTTCGGAAATCCCAAGTAACCAAAAATAAGTAATAAATTAAACACAAAATTCGTTAATACTCCAATAGCACTAGCAATCATGGGAGTCATTGTTATCTCTCCCTCGCGTAATGTAGATGCATATACCTGGCTCATTGCAAAAGGAACTAAGCCAATTAGCATAACCCACAAATAGGTCTGCGCATATTCCAGTGTTTTTGCAGGATCACCTACGCCACTTTCTTTATGCAAATAGAGTTGAATCAAAAAATCTCCCTTTGTAGCCAAGAGAACAATCGCAAGTACTGAAATCACAGTACAGGCAATGAGCTTGAATCGAAAAGCATTTCTAACTCCTTCGTAATCCTTTTTTCCAAAGAACTGAGCACTAAAAATTCCTGCTCCTGAAACACCTCCAAAAATGCAAATCATAAAAACAAAGAAAAATTGGTTTACAATTGCTACTCCGTTTAATGCATCTGTTCCAAGTCTTCCCACCATTAAATTGTCCAACATTCCTACAAAACTACTGATTCCATTTTGGACAAATATTGGCATGGTTATGAGTAATACTTTTCTATAAAAATTCTTATTGCCAATCCACTTTTTCATTTTTTACAAACCACTTCATTCTACATTATTAGTTTCTTAATACTCTGTCCTTTCTCAAGGACCCCATCAATTACGATCATTTCAATTAATGTACTTTTAGGCTTCTCGATATGTGAGATTAATTTTAATGCCGCTCTTTTACCAATTTCATATGTATTTTGGCAAATCGTAGTAATATTAGGTTCTATCAAACTACAGAAATTCAGTCCGTCATAGCCTGCAACTGAAACATCCTCTGGAACCGAATAGTTCATACTTTCTAATATATTTAATCCGCCGAGTGCCGTGAAATCATCTGGGTA